>JAYVLZ010000273.1:0-18241 GCA_043759175.1 Chitinophagaceae bacterium
ATGGTGGGGGAAGGTGTATTGCACGAATGTTTACTAAACGAGGAGGTACAGGAAGTTTTAGTAATCGGCAGAAAGCCTTGTGGTATCACACATCCCAAACTAAAAGAGATCATTCATCCAGATTTTTATAACCTGTCTCCTGTTTCTGATAAACTGGTTGGTTATAATGCCTGCTTCTTTTGCCTCGGTGTTTCTTCTGTTGGAATGAAAGAACCTGAATATTTTCAACTAACGCATACGTTGACATTGCATGTAGCCGAAATACTTTCTTTTCAAAATCCAGGAATGACTTTTTGCTACATATCCGGAGCCGGAACTGACAGCACAGAAAAAGGACGACTCATGTGGGCAAGAGTAAAAGGTAAAACTGAAAATGATCTGGCGAAATTGCCTTTTAAAAAAGTATACAATTTTAGGCCAGGAATTTTAGAACCCACCAAAGGATTAAAAAATACATTGAGCTTCTATAAATATTTTCGATGGCTGGCACCAGTTATCAGGGCAGTGGTGCCCAAACAAATGTCTACTTTAAAAGAACTGGGTCTTGCAATGATCAATGCGGTCAGCAAAGGCTATGAAAAATCAATTGTTGAAGTAAGCGATATCAAATTGTTGGCAAAAAAATAAACCTCGTTACGAACAAATATTGCTGCAGGTGGGATATTTTATAACGTCCAGCCCGGAACCGCTATCCAATTGAAAATACAAAGTTGAAGTTAACAACAAAAAGTCAAATTGATACTCTTCAGCTCGAACCAAAGTACAGCGATGCAATGACCCGTCCAAAGTCTGTCAGCTTTAAATTTGTAGAGAATTTTATTAAATACTTCTTCACATCTCATCTTCTTTGATAGTAAGTTTTAACAAGTGTTCTGGCAAAATAGGAAAACTTAAATCCTTAGTTTCTAAATCTTCTTTGAAAATCTTTACGAACTCTTTTGCATTACCTAAATCATTTCTTTCTGGTCTGTCAAGAGTTTGCTCAAGCTCATTGTATTGTTTCAAAACTGCTTTGGCTAATTCAGGCATTCCATTTCGTTTGCCTTTCTGATATATGAATTTTAAAATTGAAAGTCCATATTCTGCAATTCTAAAATTATTTAAGTGGATGAAAGCATCATACGCTAAATTAAATCCAATATAAATGCACTGCTTGCCATTTTCAATTCTTTCTTTTTCTTCAGTGTTGTATGAAGAAGGGAAGAAAGTAAAAACTAATGAGTGTATTGAACTTGCAATGTCGGATGGATTTTTTGCTATTGCTAGATGAGCTATTGAATCTAAAAAGTAGAATATTGCATTTGCAACTTTTTCGTTTGAGTGGTCGGTGAATCTGTAAAGCTTGACAAGAGTATTTTTTCTTGCGTCCAACTTTTCATTGTAATACTTCTCTTTTATTTTTTCAATCTCCAAAAGGATTATTGCGGTCTTTGTAATACGCAAAACATCTTCTTCAGTCAGTGAAGTTGTTACTTCACTTTTGTTGTCTGTTTGCTTTGAATTGTCACTGAATAAATTTTGTCGATGCTTATCGTGAGAGATTGGAAAGTAGCTTGCAAGTAATCTTTCCTTTTGATTGTTTAGCAAAAGTTCTCTTTCAATTCTTGTTGAGTCAAAAGTTGTATTTTCTATTCTATCTCTTAACGCATAAAGTTTGTCTGACAGGGTTGAAGCTGGTAATGTTGAGTAAAATCCAAGAAACCCTTGGCAACGATGTTTAATAACTCGGTCATATATATCTTGTTCGTCTGTGTCTTTAACTGCAACGCCTGCATGAGCATTATGTTTACAACTTACTAACCATTTTATTGTTGTCTCACCACTTACACCTATCCGTGTATCACTAACTATTAAATCTTTCTTTCCGTCAGGCCCTCTATCTGGTCTTCTAATTATTTTGAAACCTATTGTCTCCAAAAAATCGCAAGCAAATTGTTCAAAACGGTCTTGTTCTCCGTTTCCTCTGTTAGCAGGTGGTATTTCTTTGAAGTCAATCATCATTTTTTATGTCTGTTTGGTTTTTGAACTGTTAGTCATTCGTTTGCACCTAATAGGTTGATTTCTCCTTTCATATAAAACACACACTGTCCGCTGATGGTAACCCTTTCATCATTTACCTGTTCCACCCATAACTCACCACCACGCTGAGATAACTGTAATGCATGCATTTTTTTCTTACCCAGCTTTTCACTCCAGTAAGGAATTAATTGAGAATGAGCTGATCCTGTAACCGGATCTTCATTCACTCCTGCAGCTGGGGCAAAAAAACGAGAGACAAAATCTACGGTGTTTCCTTTAGCCGTAATGATAATTTTATCAAAATGCTTTTTCATTAAAGTAAAATCAGGATCACAATTTTTTACTGCTTCTTCATTTTCTAATTCTACTAACAGATCACGGTATTGATAAACATTTTTAACAACAGCATCTCCCAGCGCCTCCGAAAGTGATGGATTATATTCACTCCATGGAGCAGGCTTCCAGCTTGGAAAATCCATAGTGATCAGATCATCTTTTTTTGTGATGGTGAGTATCCCACTTTTACAATTGAATTTCAATTCGGGTTTATTAAAGCCCAGTATGTTAAACAATACATATGCACTTGCTAAAGTAGCATGGCCGCATAAATTTATTTCTACTTCTGGTGTGAACCAACGGATGTCATAATCAGCCCCCTCCCGGCCTCCCCCAAAGGGAGAGGAGGAAGAAGGAACAAAAAATACTGTTTCACTTAAATTATTTTCTAACCCAAGTTGCTGCATTAATTCAGTATCCAGCCATTCAGTTAAAGGAATTACTGCTGCAGGATTGCCACCAAATAATTTATTGGTAAACGCATCTATTTGGTAAAGGGATAATTTCATAAGCTTGTTTTATTGTTTTGTGTAAAATGCAGGCAAGGCTAATTTATATTTCACAGCCACCAGCCTGATGATAAAAATAAGCAGGATACAAATAACTTTTGCAATGTCTCCATCCATTTCAAAATGCCTCAGCAAAAAATAAAGAATTCCGCCAATAATACTGGCCAGTGCATAAATTTCTTTTTGGAATACAAGCGGTATATTGTTTAGCAGCACATCTCTCAACACACCGCCAAAACTGCCAGTAATGGTTCCTAACGCAATGCATATGCCAACACTGAATTTTTGCTCCATTGCAATTTCAATACCCACAATGGTAAACAATCCAAGCCCTAATGCATCAAATAAAAAAAGTGTTCTGTTAAATTTTTTAAGCCACCCATCAAATATCATTGACCCGATAGCTGCAATAAAAATAGTGATAATAGCAGTTTCATTTTTTAACCATCCTACTGGCAGATTACCAATTAGTACATCCCTTAATGTACCTCCTCCAATAGCAGTAGCAAAAGAAATAATGAGCACACCAAATGGATCCAGCTTTTTCTCCATTGCAAAAAAAGCCCCGGATACAGCAAAAGAAAATGTACCCAAAATATCAATGATATGAAGAAAACTGGTATTGAACATACATGATAAAGTTCAGCGGTTATCAACAATTACTCCGCCATCATTTCCTTTATCACACGGATAACATCCTCCCTGTTTGGCTTGCTGAAGTAATCACCATCACTGGCGTAGGATGGCCGGTGCGCCTGTGCTGTTATTGTCCGGGGCGCTACATCAAGGTGCTTATAACCTCCCTGTTCTTCCATCACCTTATTAAACATATATGCTGCTGCGCCACCGGGAACATCTTCATCTACAAATACAATGCGGTTTGTTTTTTTAAGTGACTCCACAATTGAATGATTGATATCAAATGGCAGCAATGTCTGTACATCTATTACCTCACAACTGATGCCCATTTTTTCCAATGAGTCTGCAGCTTTTAAAACAATCCGGATAGTGGAACCATAAGTAACGATGGTAATATCATTCCCGGACCTGATTGTTTCTGGTATTCCTAAAGGAACAGTTAGTTCCATTAAATTAGAAGGCAATTTTTCTTTTAACCGGTATCCGTTCAGGCATTCGATCATCAGGGCCGGATCGTTTCCTTTCAGCAATGTATTGTACATGCCTGCAGCCTGCACCATATTTCGTGGCACACAAATGTATAAGCCACGTAAAGAATTTATGATCATTCCCATAGGTGAGCCGCTGTGCCAGATACCTTCTAAACGATGCCCCCTTGTACGGATGATCATAGGGCAACTTTGCCCTCCTGCAGTGCGGAAGTGAGTAGTTGCAAGGTCATCACTCAATGGTTGTAATCCATATAATAAATAATCGAGGTACTGAATTTCTGCAATTGGCCTCAGGCCACGAAGTGCCAGCCCGATCCCCTGGCCCATGATGGAAAGTTCCCTGATACCGGTGTCGAATATGCGATTTTCACCATACTTGGTTTGCAATCCTGCAAAGCCCTGGTTCACATCTCCAATAAAACCTACATCTTCACCAAAAGCAGTTACTTTATCATTACTGGCAAATAACTCATCGAAATACCTGTTTAAAATCTCGTAACCATTTATATCTTTTGCTTCTTCATCATAAGTTGGTTTAACCGCCACTGTATTCAATGCTGACTTTGGCCCCTCGTTGTATAAAAAAGAATTGTACAGTTTTCTGTTTGCTGATTTTAATTCGTTATAAAAATTTTGCAAATCCACAACCCCGGAAAATTCACCAGCCATATCCAGGGCAGTTGCCAGTTTTTTCATCACTTCACGACGAATGGGTTCTTTGTTGTCAGCCAGTTCGTCTGCAATACTTAAGATCGCTGCACTGGTTACCTCATCTGCATGTTTACTTACTTCCTTCAATAAGGGTAAGCATTGTTCAATCTGCTGCAGCACCGGCTGTATAAATTTTTTCCAGGCTTTGTTTTTACTATCCTTTACATGCAGCTTAGCAGCAATTTCTATTTCGCTTAATGTTGCATCATCAGCCAGCATATTTGTCAACAGCCATTCTCTCATCTTCCTGATGCAATCCCACTCCCGTTCCCACGCCAGTCTTTCGGGTTTCTTATACCGTTCATGGCTACCCGATGTGGAATGGCCCTGCGGCTGTGTGATCTCTTCAATGTGAAAAATAGCAGGCGTATGCGTATCTCTTATTTTTTGTAAGGCAGGTTCAAACACTTCACACATGCCTGCATAATCCCATCCTTTCAATTTGTAAATATCCAGGCCATTGGTGTCTTCTGTTTTTTGCATTCCTTTTAATGCAGTGGAGATGGAGCCTTTGGTAGTTTGAAATTTTTTGGGTACTGAAATACCATAACCATCATCCCAAATAAATATTGCTAATGGTACCTGCATTACTCCGGCAGCATTTACCACTTCCCAAAAATGTCCCTCGCTGGTGGAAGCATCGCCGATGGTACAAAAACATATTTCATTTCCGTTATCACTCAGGTTGGTATGTTGATGAAAAGCCGGCACTTGTCTGAATAATTTTGAAGCCAGCGCCAGGCCCAATGACCGGGGCATTTGCCCTGCAGTAGGCGCCATATCGCTGCTGCTGTTTTTCATTTTTGACAATGGTAACCAATCTCCGTTTTCATCCACATTCCTGGTAGAAAAATGAGCATTCATCTGCCGCCCTGCACTAAAAGGATCATTATTAATATCGGGATCAGAAAAGAGCTGGGAAAAATATTGTTCTACATTAGCAACACCGGCGGCAAACATGAAAGTTTGATCCCTGTAATAACCTGCCCTGAAATCTCCGGGTTTGAAAAATTTTGCAACGGCCACCTGCACCACTTCCTTACCGTCTCCAAATATTCCAAACTTTGCTTTGCCCGTCAACACTTCCTTTCTGCCCATCAGACTGGTCTCCCTACTTTCACAGGCAATCCGGTAGTCATTGAGCACTTCATTTTTGAAATGCTCAAAACTTAATTGCTCTTCCATGGCGGCATCGTTACTGTAATTGCTATCCATGCGACAAATGTAAAATATTACTTGAGATGAATGTTAAAAATATGATAACGGGGGAACAATTTAGACCGTATTTAACCGTTTTTGTATCTTTGGAACATTATTTGAAAATCGAGTGGTATATGAAGAAAATAATTTTACCTTTTTTGTTTGTATTTTGCATTTCCTCAATTTACGCCCAGGTGGCTGTTGTTGAAAAAAAAGATACTACCTCTGTTGAAGAAGTTCTTGGGATGAATGAGACAACTTATGATTTTGGAAAGATTCCACAGGGCAAACCTGTTACGCATGTTTTTGAAGTGATCAACAACGGCAAGGATTCTTTAAAAATCAGTAATGTTCAGGCAAGTTGCGGTTGCACTACACCTGAGTGGGAAAGGGACCAGGCACAGGCTCCGGGTAAAAAAACAAAAATTACTGTAGGTTATAATGCAGCCAGCGAAGGACAGTTTTTAAAATCAATTACCATTACTTATAATGGTACTCAATCTAAACAGATCAATATTAAAGGGGAGGTTTGGAAAACACCGTTAACATCTGCACCTGAAAACAAGGAACTAAAAAGTTTAAAAGAAGATTAAATTAAACACATACACTAAAAACGAAAAATAAATAACATGAAAAAAATTCTGCTTTCCGTAGCCGTATTCGCTCTTACAACTTCTGTAATGGCACAAAAAAAAATAGCTGATGCTGTAAAATTTACTACAGAAACTATTGATTTCGGAAAAATTAAACAGGGTGTACCTCAAAAAGGAACCTTTACTGTAACAAATATTAGTAAAGAACCTTTAATCATTGAGCAAGCCAACCCAACCTGCGGTTGCACTATTTCTGATTATACAAAAGAGCCAATTGCTCCGGGTAAATCGGGTGTTATCAATGCTACTTACAATGCTGCAGCAATGGGCCATTTTGAAAAACATTTAACCGTTAAATTTGCCGGTATTGATGAGATTAAATCAATCACTTTTACTGGTGATGTACTGGCCGCAGATGAATATGACAAAGCAAACCCTGCCGCACCTGCTAAAAAGGTAAAACAATAATTATTTAAGAAGAAATAAAGTAGCAATGCTACAATAAAAAAACTGGCAACTATTTGCCAGTTTTTTTATTGTCTAAAATATTGTAAAAAATTAAACAGCGAAACTTTCGCCACATCCACAACTGCGGCTGGCATTGGGATTATTGAAATAAAAACCTTTCCCATTTAATCCATCACTAAACTCCAGTTCGGTATTTACCAGGTACAAAAAACTTTTGAGATCTGTAACAATCTTTACTCCTTTATCTTCAAATACCTGGTCCATGGCTTTTGTTTCGTTATCAAAATCCATTTTATAACTTAGGCCACTGCATCCTCCACCCACTACACTCACCCTGAGAAAATAAGATGGATCATTTGCAACCCCTGCATCCGTCATCAGGCTGATCACTTTTTTCTTTGCTTTATCCGAAATGTAAATTGAATTATCTAAAGCCCCCCTGCCCCCCAAAAGGGGGTTCTCATACCCTGACAATGCAGTGTTACTTTCTTCCACCGAAACATTACTTTCCATATTAAAGAAACTTTAAATTTTCATACACCAAAAGTCCCCCTTCGGGGGATTTAGGGGGCTTTTTAATGCACCACACTTCCTTCAAACTTAATTGCTTCCATACCATTTTTAACACGGTAATCATTGATAGCTGCTTTAATAGCATCTTCTGCTAAAACAGAACAGTGAATTTTTACAGGAGGAAGGTTCAGTTCTTCTACGATATCCATGTTGTCTATCTTCAATGCATCGTCAACAGATTTGCCTTTCAGCCATTCTGTAGCCAGTGATGAAGACGCAATGGCGGAACCACAACCAAAGGTTTTAAATTTTGCATCTTTGATCATGCCGGTAGCGTCATCTACTTCAATTTGCAAACGCATAACGTCGCCGCATTCAGGTGCACCTACTAAGCCAGTACCAACGTTTTTACTGCTCTTATCCAGCGTACCAACATTCTTTGGGTTTTGATAATGATTGATTACTTTTTCTGAGTATGACATGGTTTTTAACCCCTATCCCCTAAAGGGGGATTATAACCTTCGGGGCGAAGGGTTTTAGTTTTTTTGAAAATTTAAAATAAGAACTCCAAAGTCCCCCTTTAGGGGATAGGGGTTTAATGTGCTGCCCATTCAATAGTACTTAAATCAATTCCTTCTTTATACATTTCCCATAACGGGCTCATTTCTCTTAACTTCAAAACTGTTTCGCTTATTGCCTTAATAGTATAATCAATTTGCTCTTCTGTAGTAAACCTTCCTAATCCAAAACGCAGCGAACTGTGTGCCAGATCATCACCCAGGCCTAAAGCTTTTAACACATAAGATGGTTCCAGTGAAGCCGAAGTACAAGCTGAGCCGGAACTTAAAGCAATATTTTTATTAAACCCCATCAACAATCCCTCTCCTTCTACATGCTTAAATGAGATATTGGTAACATGGGGTAAACGATGTTCTGTGCTGCCATTGATATATGCTTCTTCCAGTTTTATCAATTCAGTTTCTAAATAATCCCTTAATTTACTGATGCGTTTTGTATCTTCTTCCATATCCAGTCTGCACAATTCACAGGCTTTGCCAAACCCAACAATACCCGGTACATTTAAAGTACCACTACGCATACCTCTTTCGTGGCCACCACCATCCATCTGGGCAGTTACTTTTACCCTTGGATTTTTACGGCGTACGTATAAAGCTCCAACACCTTTTGGTCCATACATTTTATGCGCTGTAAAAGCCATCACGTCAATACCATCTTTATTTACATCTACAGGAACTTTTCCCACAGCCTGTGTGCCATCGGTAAAAAATAATACACCATGCTTCTTTGCAAGGGTGCTGATTTCTTTTACTGGCTGAATGGTACCAATCTCGTTATTGGCATACATGATAGCAATCAAAATGGTGGTAGGTTTTATTGCCGCTTCCAGTTCTTTCAAATCTATCAAACCTTCCCTGTTAACCTGCAGGTAAGTTACTTCTCCGCCAATTTTCTCAATGTGTTTGCAGGTATCCAATACTGCTTTATGTTCTGTAGTAGCAGTGATGATGTGGTTACCTTTTGTTGCATACATTTCATAAACACCTTTAATTGCAAGGTTATCTCCTTCGGTAGCGCCACTAGTAAAGATGATTTCTTTTGGATCGGCACCAATCAGTTTTGCCACTTGCTCACGGGCATAATCCACTGCTTCTTCAGCTTCCCATCCAAACGGATGATTACGGCTGGCGGCATTACCAAAATGTTCCAAAAAATATGGGGTCATAGCTTCCAGCACCCTTGGATCCATCGGTGTGGTAGCATTGTTATCTAAATAGATCGGCAATTTCAACATAGTCTGTAAAGTTTAATCTTTAATACAAAAATACTATAAAAGGTTCTATTTTAGCCTTAACAACAGCAGTCAGGAACTTCATTTTACGTATTTCGTAAACCATAAACGCCCAAACAAGTCATATGCTGAAAATAGAACACATTGGTATAGCGGTAAAGGAATTGGCAACTTCCATTCCATTGTTTGAAAAACTGCTAAACAGTCAGTGTTATAAGACGGAACTGGTGGAATCAGAACAGGTAAACACTGCTTTCTTTCAAAAAGGAGAAACGAAGATTGAACTACTGGAAAGTGTGACTACTGATGGAGTGATTGCGAAATACATAGAAAAAAAGGGAGAAGGCATGCATCATATAGCTTTTGATGTAGCAGACATTGAGGCAGAAATGGAACGGTTAAAAAATGAAGGGTTCGTTTTACTGACCGATAAACCAAAGCCGGGGGCTGATAATAAATTGGTTTGTTTTTTACATCCAAAAGGTACCAATGGAGTATTGGTGGAATTGTGCCAACCGATTAATTGATCGAATTATCTATCAATTTAAAAAAGGATTGTACAGTTTCTCCTCTCCGATAGTAGTAGGATCGCCATGGCCGCTGTATACTTTTGTATCATCTGGCAATGCAAATAATTTTTCCCGGATACTATTGAGCAAAGTTTGATGATTACCACCCGGCAGATCAGAACGGCCAATACTTCTCTGGAACAATACATCGCCACCAATAACAAAATGCTGCTTTTTACAATAAAAACAAATACTTCCGGGAGAGTGACCAGGCGCTTCTATTACTTCCAGTTCATCATCACCCAATAAAATCTTATCTCCTTCTTTCAACAAAATAAATTCACCACTGTAATTGTCAAAAGGCATATTGTACATCAGGCCGGATGCCGGTGCAAAAGATAATACGTGCTTTTCTTTTTCATGCAGCTGCAAAGTGAGCCCATAAGTTTCGCTGATAAATTTATTACCAAAAACATGATCTAAGTGGCAATGGGTATTGAGCAGCATTTTCGGTTTCAAGCCGCTCTTTGTTATAAAATTCTGTATCACGTTTTTTTCATCATCAAAATAACAGCCCGGATCAATGATGATACATTCCTTTAATTCATTATGCAACAGGTAGGTATTTTCCTGTATCGGACTAAAAACAAAACTTTTTATCTGCAACATCTAACAAATATTTTAACAATAAAGGGATATTTTTACGATTGAATGCAAAGGAGTAATTTTAAATATTAAAATGTAAAGTTAGTATGGCAAAGCTCAGGAGGATATTTTTTTTAGCAATCACTTTTTTTTGTATCGCTGCGGAAAGCAGGGCCCAGATTATTGATGCTGTAACGTTTGGAAAAAACAGGTTACAATATAAAAAACAAAAATGGCAGTATTACCAATCAAGAAACTTCAATACCTACTTTAATCAAAACGGCCAGGAACTTGCCAAGTTTGTGCTGCAGGCTGCAGAAGAAGAATTACCAGACATTGAAACTTTTACTGAATACAGTATGCAGCGCAGGGCCAACATTGTGGTGTACAACAGTTTTGCAGATATGCAGCAGTCCAACATTGGCCTTGGTATAGACTGGCAAAACACCGGTGGCGCTACCAAATTTGTAAATAATAAAATGGTGGTTTATTTTAATGGTGATCATGCTCATCTTCGAAAACAAATCAGGCAGGGTATTGCAAGGGTAATTACAGACAATGTATTGTTTGGTGAAGACCTTGGAGAGTTTGCTGGTAACCAGGCTTTATTAGATCTGCCCAAATGGCTGACTGATGGATATGTGGATTTTGCAGCAGAAAACTGGAGCACTGCATTAGACGATGAATTAAAAAGTGAAATACTAAGTGGCAAGTACCGGTCTTTTTACCAGTTTGCTTTTGAAAACCCAAGACTGGCGGGTCATGCTTTTTGGTATTATATTGAAGAGCGCTACAAAAAAGAAAACGTTACTTACCTGCTTTATCTTGCAAGAGTATATAAAAATTTAAACCGTGCAAGCCTGCAGGTGTGCAAGAAAAAATTTAAAGAAGTACTGGCGGAACTGATGGAGTATGAAGATGAAAAATACAACAACGATATATCCCGGAGAAAAGCATATCCCAAAGGACAGTCCATTGAAAGTTTTGAGGTAACGCCACGCAAAGATTATTACCGCATCAATGTAAATCCGCAAAAGAAGAACAGCTCTTATGCACTGGTGGAATTTAATAAGGGTGTGGTAAAAGTAAACCTGTATGAAGATTTTGATGTTACCAATATTTTAAAATATGGTTACCGCAGTTACCAAAATGAAACAAATCCTGACTATCCATTATTAGCCTGGGATCCAAAAGGTACAAGGCTCACCGTGATTTACATGCAGGAAGGGCATATCAAATTATTTGTGTACGATTTGGTAACCCGTATTAAATTTCCCAAGCTTGATCTTACAGAAGAATTCCAGCATATTCAGGATGTAAAATATATGCTGGACAGCCGTACATTGTTGTTAAGTGCTGTAAAGGATGGACATACCGATATATTCACTTACAACTTAGAGAATGATAAAATAACGCAAATTACCAACGATGTGTATGATGACCTGGACGCAACATTTGTTTCTTTTCCTGGTAAAACGGGAATTATTTTTTCCAGTAACAGGCCTGATGCAAATGCTAAAGGTTCGGATACTTCTGTGCCAAGTCATAACCGTTACAATATTTTTCTGATCACCAATTTTGGTAACAAGGCTGAGCTAAACCAGGTAACACAATTATCCAATTTAAAATATGGTAATGCCCGTTACCCCACTCCATACAATGAAAATCACTTCACATTTATCAGTGATGAAAATGGTGTGGCCAACAGGTATGCAGGTTTCTTTACCTCTAAAGCAGCCGGTCTTGATACCCTTGTTTTAATTGGCGAAGATATCCTTCGTAATCCTTCAGTGAAAGATGTGGACAGTGTATTAAAAGTTTATAAAAAACAAGATGTTGATTCAGTGGCAGTGGTAGCCATCTCAAAGGATTCTGCTTACACATTTCCTTTAACCAATTACGAAACCAATGTAGCTGAATCAAGAGTTGCAGGAGATAACAACCAGGTAAGCGAAGTTACCAGGCAGGGCACAGATAAAACACTGTATAAATTGAAGATTGATGAAAATGTATTGCGCCGCCGCAATGTTACGGTACCACCTACCACTTATATGAAGAATGTGGTGATGGCTGATAAGGTTGTAAAAGGCACAGAAAATATTTATGATAAACCTATGCCTTCAGACAGTGTGGAACATCAAAATGAAATTTTTCAGAACGAATTTGAAAATGAAAAAGCTGACAGCAACAACCTGCAGGGGAAAATATTTGAAGGGGTTGAAAACGCCAGGAACAATGTATTAAAGAACGCAAAATTATACCCTTACAAGCCGGTTAAATTTGGAGCTGAATATGGTGGCCTTGGTTTTAGCAATGCTATTTTATTTAACCGCTATCAAAAGTATGACGGAGCCGGACCAATCAGGTTAGGATCAGAAACTCCATTGAATGGTTTGCTGAAATTGGGAACTTCTGAATTGATGGAGGATATAAAATTTACCGGCGGCCTCCGTATTTCCACCAACCTGAAAGACAATGAATGGCTCTTTAGTTATGAAAACTACAAAAGAAGATTTGACTGGGGGCTTACTTATTACAGGAATGTATTACATGGAGCGGACTATGACCTGGAGCTATTTACAAAAACAGTCACCACAATAGTGCAGGGTACTATTTCTTACCCGTTTGATAATTTAAGAAGATTAAGTCTGAACCTCGGCATAAGAAAGGACAATGATATATATGTAACTGATATATACGATGACCAAAGCCTAAAGCAGCCGGACAAAAAAAGAACTTTTGCACAAACACATTTAGAGTATGTGTATGATAATTCCCAGAATACAACATTAAACATCTGGCAAGGGTTAAGGTATAAAGTGTTCTTTGACTGGAATACAGATATCAGTAAAGAAAAGAACAGCAGTGGTAAATATAATTTTAACTGGGGGTTTGATGTCCGTTATTACTATCCGATCTACCGCAATTTTATATGGGCAGGCAGGGCCGCTGGTGATTTTAGCTGGGGCAATCAAAAAACCATTTACTATCTGGGCGGTGCAGATGGCTGGATGATGTTTGGAAACAATTTAAAAAGTGATGGTACTTTCAGGTTTTTTAATGCTAATAATTCACCAGATCCCGATAATGAATATGCTTTTCAAAG
The DNA here is from genome assembly GCA_043759175.1 of Chitinophagaceae bacterium. Lineage (GTDB taxonomy): Bacteria > Bacteroidota > Bacteroidia > Chitinophagales > Chitinophagaceae > Ferruginibacter. Next base: position 13,550 of record JAYVLZ010000273.1, read on the forward strand.
TCTTGCTGTTAATCTGAGGGGTTTTACACAAAATGTAGCCAATGGCAATAATGCAGTTACACTTAGCAGTGAGCTGAGGCTCCCCGTATGGACAACTTTTTTCAACAGGCCGGTGAATAATGCTTTTTTAAGAAATTTCCAGTTGACACAATTCATTGACTTGGGTACTGCATGGAACGGTGCTTATAAAGGTATCGGCCGCCCTTCATCCGGTTATACTTCTCCAAATAATCCAGTACGGGTAAACACAAGAGTAGGTGGTATTGGACCATTTGCCGGTGGATATGGATTTGGCGTAAGAAGTATGCTGCTGGGCTATTTCCTGAAATTTGATGCGGCCTGGCAGATGAATGGACTTTTCATGGGAAAGCCAATTTATTATTTCAGTATGGGATTAGATTTTTAATTACGTGGATATCAAAATTATTTTGCCCGGTCAATTAAAAAAAGCCGGGCATTTTTATGTCTCACCTTATTTAAAGGAGAATTATGTATGGAAGTCTTCTTTAAATCCTATACTGTGTACAGGATAAAAATGTGCAATGATTTTATTCAACCCCTTCAGGGTTGATTTGCCGTTTTCTTTTCACCCCGGATTTCATCCGGGGTTATTGACATTTTAGCCCTTCGGGCTACTGCACAATTTTATCCTGTTTGTACTATAAAAAGAAATAATGTTATTCGGTTGCATTACCCGATTCATTTAAAACATCGGGCAATTTTTTTATAGTGAAATATAACAGGCTGAACAGGCACGTAAGCAATAAGGTTATTGCCCAGGTTTTATAATGATTAAAGGGAAGCAAAACATGTGTTGAAATATCACTGAAAAGCAGTTGAGGTTTTGTAATAATACTCCAGCTGTTCCATCTTAAAAAACGACCAACATACACACCGAAAGAACCTAAAAATATTGCAGCCATCACCAATTTACCTGTATGCCTGGGGCTGATATTTCTTTTTAAAAATATTTCCACCTGGTACAATGATACAAATGCCATGATCAAGCCTGTTACAGAGCAGGTGAATAATAAAATGGCATCGTACCACACAGGTACGTCACCGTTGGATTCGTCAAGGTGTATTAAATCGGTAATAATGTACAATGCATTGGGGGAAAATAACAACCACGAGAGTAAGAAAAAATAACTGTACCATTTGTTTCGGTTAGCAGATTCAGAAAGTGTAACACTTAGCTGAAATGGTATCCACGCCAAAAATAAATTCCAGAGTAAAAAAGCATACCTGATATTATTGGCGTAAGAAATACGCAGGGTTAACATTAACACAATAAATAACAGGAATGCAATAATATTTTTTTCTACAGATGATAAACGGATCATAACAATATTTTTATTTGATGAATAATTAAGGGAACAAATATTACAGCCCCGGCAACAGCAGCACCAACAGCACTCACCAATACCGCCCCGGCAGCAGTATCTTTTACAATTTTAATTACCGGGTGAAAATCTTTTGAAACCAAATCACACAGGTTTTCAATAGCAGTATTGATCAACTCCAGTGCCAGTACAATGATGCAGCATAGAATTATAACAAGCCATTCTGTTTGATTGATATTAAAAATGAATCCCAGCAATACTGCAATTAGAGCAGCCACCAGCTGAATTCTAAAATTCAATTCGTTCCTGAAACAATGGATTACACCATTTACTGCGAACATGAATACCTTTTTCATTTTCTTATTTTTAAACTCGTTTTTTCTGCAATCCATTTCCACCAAAAGGCGGTACAGGTACCGTAAACAAACAATTCGTACAAATCATCGCTTACAGAATGGCCATTGCGAAAAACAGCCATTGCTACCGGCACCATAAAAAGGATGGCCATAAAAGTTACAACATATCCTGCAGGATGAACAGGCAGATAAAATATTCCGGATTGTTTAAACCACGTTTGATGTTTCATAATTAAAATATTTATTTTTTATAAAATTTGATTGATGCTGCATTATTTATTTTTTGCTGTACACTTTCTACCATGTTATGTGTAAGAAACACCAGAACACACGACCGCAGTTTTACAATGAGCATTTACATATTTGTAATTTTAGGATCAACATGGAATGTTACTGAGTTAATGTATCTGCAACAATTACTTTATTTTTCTCCTCATTGTTCCAGTTTACTTTCCGGCTGAAATACATAATGATAGTAAGCAATACAAACAACCCTATGCTTCCGAACAATAATGCATCATCCTGCAACTGAATAATTACATAGATAAAAATGTAAAGCAAGGAAAGGATAAATGCAAATAACAGTACAACAGGCCATTGTTTAAAAATGCCTTTAGTGTACCAGCTGATAAGTAATACTGTAGCTGAAGCCGAAATTAAATAAGCCTGTGCAAATTGAATGTATTCAGAAATGGATAATAACAGCGTGTAAAAAATCACCAATGCAAAACCAATCAGTACGTACTGCAACGGATGAACGCTCCTGCGGTAATAAATTTCCAAAAAGAAATAAACAAAAAAGGTCAATGCAATGATCAATACTGCATACTTCACACTACGCATGGTTTGTCCATATGCATCCACTGGCTGCAGCAGGTTAATTCCAAATGCGCTTTCTGCAATTGAATAGTTGCTGGTATTAGTAAAGTATTGAGGATAGCTGCGGTTAAACTGCAATATTTTCCAATCAGCCGCAAAGCCTTTATTACTTACCGTATTGGTATCCGGAAGATATTTTCCATCAAATGCAGGATTGGGCCATTCACTTTCAAAATGTACTTTAGTAGTGCTGCCCAATGGGGTTACGTACAAACTTTCGCTGCCTTTTAAGGAAAGATTGATTGAAAAATTACTGGTACCATTTACCAGTTCATCTGCAGTTAATTTTAAAGGGTTACTGATGCCCTCTTTCAGCCAGTCATTATCTGGAAGGCCTGTTTCAAAATTACTGGCTGTATCGTTCCATTTTAACTGTAGGTTTTCACCAATGCCTTTAAAGTCTGTTATACCCATGCATACTACAGCTGCTTCAAAATGCAATGCAGCAATTGCAACCGGCAATTTATCTGGCTTTGCAATTTTAAATCTGCCAGACATTTGCAACGCACTGTTGTACACCGGTACTTTAAAAATACTGCGGTGCCTGATCTGTGGTAAAATTTTACCATTGATGTTTAACTCATCAGGTAACAGGTAGAGGTATTTTTTACTGGTAATTACCTGGTTGGCTTTGTTGGTTTGTTCTTCGTAGTAGGGTATCATTAAAAACGGGCCAGTTACTGTTTGGGCACCAGCCCATTTACTGCTTACTTCCTGTACCACTTCTTTTCTTCTTTGCTCCCTGTCTGTTACAAGGAACATAATGAAAAAAGTTGGGATCAATAAAGCAAGTATCAAAAAGCCAATAAAAAAAGCCTTGATCACCAGCTTATTTTTTTGCCAAAAACTGAGGGCAGTCTGTGTTTCCATTTTTTTATTTTTTAGTTAATTAAAAGCACTTTGTATTTCAAAGTATAGGTACAAAAAAAAATTATTTTGTTGATTTAATCATTTGTTCCAAAGCTGTAATGTGTGCTTTGAAAGCCTTCTCACCAGCCTTGGTTACTGAATAGGTAGTATTTGTTTTTCTGCCAATAAAACCCTTTTGCACTTTAATGCTGCCGCTCTCTTCCAGCGATTTAAGGTGGCTTGCCAGGTTGCCATCTGTTATATCCAGTAATTCTTTCAATTCATTGAAGTTTACTTCCACATTCACCATCAATGCACTCATGATGCCGAGGCGGATGCGGTTGTCAAAAATTTTATTTAAATCTTTTATTAAGTTCATCCCTGATAAAGCATCTACAATTTCTAAATACTGATAGCAGTCAAAACACTATCAATTAATTTTCCCTCTCATGTTTATACCACATCACTGCCCCATATACAATATGCAAAATACCAAAACCTATCGCCCAAAAATACAGTCCCTCACCAACATACCACAGATTAATGATACCCAGCACCAGCATAGCATAGCCAAGAAATCTTATTTCCCCCAAGGTATATTTACTCCCGTTTACCAACGCTAATCCGTAAAAAACAAGACAGGCTGGTGCTACTAATTCATATTCACCGAAGTGCATCATACGCAAAATAAAAACACCACCAACTGCCACGGGTATGGCAGTATTCCAAAACAACCGCATGGTAGCTGCACCCCATATAGCAATACCATTCCTTTTGCTACGCAGGTAAGTAAAAATAAATGCTGATATAAAAGCTGCTGCAAAAGTAAGTACAGCAATCCACAGCAAAGCAATCATAAGTTGAACATCGGCTGAAATTGTTTGCAGATAATCGTGGTCATTAGTACGACTGACGTTTATTTTCTGATAGGCAAACCATGCACCTGTTAAAGCGCAAATGCCCGCCGCTATTCCGCTCAATCCGCTGAGGCTAATAAAACGGCTGCTCCGTTCCATCATTCGTTTAATATGCTGCAGGTCTTCCAGAGGTTGTTGTTTTTCACTCATAAAAAGCACTTTGAATTACAAAGTAAAATGAATATTTTCATATTTTCAAAAAAAAATTTGAGGGAGTAAATGAATAAGGAATAGAGGGAAATAAAAATTAAGATATCAAATCTGATCATTTAAAATATGGATCAATTTTGCACAGGCTGATATGATCTCTTCATCAGTGATCACTAACGGCGGCACTATCCGCAGGCA
>JAYVLZ010000274.1:0-2101 GCA_043759175.1 Chitinophagaceae bacterium
ACAGAAGAATTTACAGATAAAAGAATAGTGATAAAAGGTTGTGGGGAACTGCCGGTAGGCGAAGCGGCTTATTTACAAGCTACAAAAATTTTAAGACCGGTTGCAAAAAGTATCATGTATGGTGAACCCTGCAGTACCGTTCCAATATTCAAAAGGAAATAAATCAGCTTTTAATTTTAACTTCACCCCTCTGATTTTTTCATTTTTACTTTCGCCTGAATGTTTGATGCGTTGCTTAAAGGTTTTGCAATAAGCTTATTGCTGATATTCTCAGTAGGTCCGGCCGTATTCACCATCATAAAACAAAGTATTAATAATGGAAGAGTTGGTGGCTTTAGTTTTGTTGCCGGTATTTGGTTAAGTGATTTACTCTGGGTTATTTTAAGTAATGCATTTTCAGAACTGGTAATACAACTGCTGCATTTTAAAAGAGAGATAGGCCTTGTGGGAAGTGTATTTTTAATGGCAATGGGCGTTTATTATTTGTTCTTTAAAAAAATCCACCTGAAGGAAGAGGAAGATAAAATAATTGTTACCGCCAGAACACATGCTAAGCTCACGCTTTCAGGATTTCTTATTAATACGCTTAACCCTGGAGTAATGTTTTTCTGGCTTACTACCTCTACAGCCATTGCCGCCACACATACCGTTAAGCAAAGAATAATAATTTTTACAACCTGCATTGTACTAAATACAAGTGTTGATATTTTAAAAGTTCTTCTTGCAGGAAAGATCAGGAAGAAAATGAATGAAAAAAATATCAGGCTCATCAATAAAATATCGGGAACTATATTATTGGTGTTTGGTATTGCATTATTGGCGGGAGTATTTTATGCCACCACAAAACATTAATTCATCCCGGTGCCCAATTGTAAGCGGTAGTAGTTAAATTACAGTATGAAACAAATGTTTTTTATAATTGCCCTATTTATTGCCATCCAAACATTTGCCCAGTCATCCGATTTTATTTTAGTCAAAAATAAAGACAGAACAATAGCTACCTGGTTTACAGGAACCGAAATTAAATTTACTGATAAAAGCGGGGCATATATAGAAGGTAAAATCACCGCCATAAAAAACGACAGCCTTTTTATAAAAGAATATGTGATACGACAGATACCTACTCAGCTGGGAGTTTATATACTCGACACAACTTACTATTATTATCAAAATCATTACAATCAAGTCAAGGCAATTGGAAAATCGGGAAGACATTTTGATTGGGCAGCCAGTGGTGGAGTGTTAATGGGTGGTGGTATATTGCTGACCGTTGCAAGCGGCGTGGTCTTCTTAACAGATAACAAAAAATTCAGCCCTGAATTATTGATAGCAGCTGCAGGATTGACGGGTGTTGGATATCTTTTATCCAGGCAATCAGGCAAAGGAATGGTGATTGGAAAAAAATATTCATTGGTGTATATCAAAGCATCTGATAATAAAAAGGGTTAAAAATTTATATTGCACAAAATTTAACTCCTGCTGATATATGCTGAAAGCCTGGCGCCTGTTTAAGAGAATTTTTCTCTGGCTTTTTATTTTACAGTTTGTCTATATCTTTTTTTGTAAATGGGTCAACCCACCTGTTACCATTACACAATTATTAAGCCTGGTGCAAGGCTATGGCTTGAAAAGGAATTATGTAAGTTATGATGAAATGAACTCTAATATTAAACTGGCAGTTATTGCCAGTGAAGACCAATTGTTTCCCGATCATGATGGTTTTGATATCAAAGCAATAAAAAAAGCCATGAAGTACAATGAAAAACATCCTGCTAAAATCAGGGGTGCCAGTACCATCAGTCAGCAGGTAGCAAAGAATGTATTTTTATGGCAGGGCAGAAGTTTTTTTAGAAAAGGATTAGAAATATATTTTACGTTTATGATTGAAAAGCTGTGGAGCAAGGAAAGGATTTTACAAACCTATTTGAATGTAGCTGAAACGGGCAAAGGAATTTTTGGTGTGCAGGCAGCCGCTAAAACTTATTTTAATAAAGATGCAAAAAATCTAACAAGGGCAGAAGCTGCCATGATTGCAGCCTGCCTGCCTAACCCTAAAGTATATACTGTAAAACCATTGAGCAGGTATGTGGCTAACCGTTAT
>JAYVLZ010000275.1:0-10304 GCA_043759175.1 Chitinophagaceae bacterium
AAATAATCTCCCACCTGTTAACTGCGCCTGGATTAAGCAGGTCTGTATCTAATAGACGACTGTACCTTATCCCAAAACTTACTGGCAAAGCATTCCATATTTTTGTATCAAAGTTTAATTCAGCTCCAGTGCTCCTGCTTTTAATTTCTAAAAGTCTTCCATTTCGGAATTTTGTAAGTGAACTTCCATAATCATAAAAAGCATTCATCCTTATTCGCTGAAAAAAAATAATATTGCCGAAACCCCAGTCCGGATAACACAAAGGAAAATGATAGTTCACACCCAGTTTATACATACGGCGCTGGTTCAAATCCTGGTAGCCACGGGAATAAGAAAATGTTTTACTGAAAAAATCACCCAACGTATCCCTTCTTTGATAAGCGCCATCTATCACCAAACTATGATTGGGAAATAATCCGGGGAAATATAGTGACATATCAGCTACCAATTTGTGATTATCAATAATAGTAAACGCATCCCTGTAGGTAAGGGTGAATGTTTGTGCCCATGCTGGATTGATAAATTGTTTTGGCTTCCTTGATCTGTTGGTAAAAACTAAAAAGGTATTGAGGTAATTCAAAGATCTTGTTTCCACATTTTTTCCTGCCGTATCATATGCTATAAATTCAGCATTAAAACCTGCGCCTACATTTAAATATTTGAAAGTACGGCCATTGATAAAACTGAGAGGAATAGAAAATCCTGAACTAAGCTTTGTAGAGTTGTAGTTATATATTTTTAAACCTGTGGAATCATTTAAATTCAATTTACGGTTAAAGCTTCGTTCCACTCCCACTCTTAAGAAAGGAAATGCACCTGAATAAACAGCATCAAATCCCACTGCATGGCTTTTTTCATTTCTGTTATAAGTATATTTTACTTCACTGTGAAAAGAACTTAAAATGTTATCGCTGTAAAAAGTATAACCAAACTCCGGGTCATCTGCAAATGGCCTGGCACTGTGAAAATTTAATAGATGAAATGATTTTCTATATTTTGCTACTTCATTTTTTGTTTCCGCCAGCTGATATATTACACCTGCACCTGTTGTTTGTAAACTTGCATTGGCAGGCACCTTGTTTATAACAGACCGGTCAGTATGTACAATATCTTTGTTACTTAAAGCTGTTGCATCTATTTTAACTAATCTTAATCCATCTGAAGTAAAAGCTGAGAATACAATATCTCCGCGGCTGTTAACGGCAGGCTGGTACACACCATTTTTATTATTAGCAATGCGATGCAATTCTTTATTAACGAGGTTGAGGGCAAAAATTCGGTCTGCAGGTTTATTGTTTGTATTGCTGTTGTAATTATCCGTCATACTAAAATAAACAAGATCACCAACTACCTGCGGATAACCAAGCACATTGTAAGAAAACGCTGTAAGCAGTTCTGTTGCTCCGTTTGCAAGGTTCACCTTTATCAATGCCATTTGTCCTTTTGGATTTCGAACAGCAGATACTGCATTGTTGTTATCAATATATTTTGTTTGAGTAAAAAAATAATTATTAGGATTGGGTACTTCACTGATCAATTCTCCAGTAGCACCATCCAGGCGATGCAAAAAACTACTGCCATCTGTTTTTACATTTACGGCAATTACTTCAGTTCCATCTGCATTGATATCTGGTGAAAAATATTTTGATTTAAAAGTAAGCTGCTGTTGTTCTTTACTGTAGATATCCAGTAACTGTATCACACTGTAATCCCTGTTATCCCAACGTGGATCTGATTGAAATGCAGCATATACCACCTTGCCATTTTTATAAGAGAAATAATCATCTGTCACATAATCCTTCACTCTTATTTTTTCTTCTTTACCATTAATTAAAAAGTAAAATGAATTCACCTCTTTGTAAGATTGTTTGGTAACAATAATGGTATCATCATTTACAAAAGCAGGGAAAAGATAATCCACTACATTATTTTTTTCTACTGGTGTTATGTAATTGAAAACATCATTCTTTTCACTGGCAGCTAACGTTTGTTCTTTAAAATATTGTAATGCATCTTCCCTAAACTGTTTATATGATTTACCGGAATGTTTTTCTATGGCTTTATTAAAAGAATAAAATAAACCTTTAAAATCAACAGCATCTTTGGTAACTTTTCTCCAGAAATTTTCACCGTATTTATCATAACCATAAGCTACCAACGGATAACCCACTTCATAATGATTTGGAGCATAATGACGCAATGAGCCGCTGCGTAATTTCATCCAGCTGTAATTTTTATTATCCAGCCAGAGTGATTTTAATCCATTAAAAAACCACGGCATCCTTCCACGCCCCTGTGCACTCACCAATGTTTCCTGCCATACAGCATCGCCTTCAAAAAAATAATCGGGCACTGTGATACCATTTGCCAGCAATTGTCCTTCTTGTCCAAACAGGAAAGAAAACACTTTAGTAAAACCATGATTAAAATTGCTGAACTGCTGCATGTGCCTGTCTTCATGAATGATGAGGTTATCATCTGCTCTCAGGCTTCCATTGGAAAAATTATTTTGACCAGGAGTTAATAACAATTCACTGATAACAGGTGCCAGCCTCACGTATGCATTGGAATAGGTAGTTTGATTTTGCAATACCACATTCCATTTTCTTTTTTTATCTCCAATACTGTATAACGTGGTACTGTCTAAAAGCCGGATGATATTACTTACTCTATTAGCCTGGCTATCCAACCCTTTGGGAAAGATTACTTTTGATTGCGGCGTATTTACCTGCATCCATTTAATTGAAGAAGGATTACCACCAAAGTTTTGTGCATTGCACAAAGAAGGTAAAAGAAAAAAAACAATTAAAATCTTAGTGGCTGATGGAAGCATATTTCTAAATGACTTTTCTTGTATTTCTAAAAAATAATTCCGGCTAATTAATGTAACGGGGCAGTTACTTATCCAGAAAATATTCAACTGCTAATGCATATCCCTTTAAACCAAGTCCACTGATTACACCAACACTTTTACCAGATACATGAGATAATTTTCTGAAATCTTCTCTTCCAAAAATATTGGAGATATGCACTTCTATCACAGGCGCTTTAACCGCAGCAATGGCATCTCCCAAAGCAACTGACGTATGTGTGTAACCACCGGGATTGATGATGATGCCATCAACAGAAAAGCCCACTCTTTGTATTTCATTGATCAACTCACCTTCTACATTACTCTGGTAATATTGAAAACTGATATTTGGAAACTTAGCTTTGATGGTTTCCAAATAGTCTTCAAATGTTTGCGTACCATAAATTTCAGGTTCTCTTTTCCCAAGCAGGTTAAGGTTAGGTCCGTTGATGATCGCTATTTGCATTGCAACATTTTTAAAGTTGGGTAAAGTTACAAACTACCTTGTATCCAAAACTTTGGTAGCATTGATTGTAAATTTCGGTAATGTGCTGCTTAGCTTTTTCCAGCAAAGCTGCGTTATTGCTGAGCTGGCTATTAGAAACGGCATACAATTGCTGCTGTGCTCTTTTCATATCGCCAATAGTAGTTTGTGCAAATAATCCTGTTTGATTCATGGTTTCTATTTTATCCAGCAGCAGTTGAAGGCTCAGCATTTTACAGGCAGGCAGTGTAATTATAATAGCAGTATCATTTTTATTGATAGTAACATTGGCTTTAGCAACATCTACTCCATATTTGGCCACATACGGGATAGTGACCTGCAATGTATTTTCAGCAAAATAATTTTTCATGCTGTTCCATATACCGTCTTCATTATTCACATTGGTGATCTTAGCTGTAGTGCTGCCGGTTACTTCCAGCGATGATAATTCTGCAATCTGTTTTACCAATTGCGTATTATTGATGATGGTGGCTTTTATTTCTGTGGTACCGCTTCTTTTACCAAGAAAGTACATCGCCATACACAAGCCAATCAATAAAATAATTACTAAATAGGTAGATTTCATTCTTCCAATTTACAGCAGAAAAATATATAAATGCTATTTATTCAGATGATAAAAAATCTACTGCATCAACGTCATAAAATCATCAAACAAATACCTGCTGTCATGTGGGCCAGGTGTTGCTTCGGGATGATACTGTACAGAAAAAGCAGGCTTGTTCTTTATTCTAATCCCTTCAATGGAATCATCGTTCAGGTTCAAATGAGTAATCTCAACATCCTTTGAAGCCCTTACTGCATCAGGGTTTACGCCAAACCCATGATTCTGTGTAGTGATCTCACTTTTACCGGTGATGATATTTTTTACAGGATGATTCAATCCCCTGTGGCCATGATGCATTTTAAATGTAGGTATATCATTTGCCAAAGCCAGTAACTGGTGACCAAGGCATATTCCAAAAAGAGGTTTGTCAGCAGCCAAAATTTCTTTTACCGTTTTCACTGCGTAGTCCATTGGCTCAGGGTCACCGGGGCCGTTACTGATAAAATAACCATTTGGGTTAAACGATTTTAATTCCTCAAAACTGGTTTTGGCGTTATGCACTTTTACATAAGCACCTCTTTCAACCAAACAATTCAAAATATTTTTCTTTACACCAAAATCCAGCACTGCCACTCTTATTTTGCTATCCGCATCTCCAAGAAAATAAGGCTCCTTAGTAGATACAACAGAAGCCAGTTCAAGGCCGGCCATAGAAGGCACTTTCTTTAATTCAATCTTTAATGATTCCACATCTAAATTATCTGAAGAAATAATACAGTTCATAGCGCCCTGTGTACGTACATGTGCCACTAATGCCCTTGTATCCAAACCATCTATCGCCACCACATTTTGTTGTTCAAAATATTGCTGTAAAGAACCATCAGCCTGTAAACGGGAGAACTGTTCTTCCAGGTTTCTGCCAATCACCCCTTTCACTTTCACGCCATCGCTTTCCACATCTGCAGTTTTTACTCCATAATTACCCACATGAACAGTGTTCATAATAAGCACCTGTCCATAATAACTGGGGTCAGTAAATACTTCCTGGTAGCCGGTCATACCGGTATTAAAACAAATTTCACCGGTAGTGGTACCAATCTTACCAAATGCATTCCCATGCAGTACGGTACCATCCTGTAATAACAACAATGCTTTGTTTTCGTTCTTCATTCTTTGGTCAAATTGATTTTGTAAAAATAAGAAGTAAAATAAAATTCAAAAAAAAAGCAAACCTTTCAAGTTTGCTTCATATAATTTTCATTGTTACACATTATGCTTCTCTACCACCTTTTAGTTTATCCTGCAGCTCTTTCAGCTCATCCATTTTACCATCAGCAGCTAACTGAGCCTGTTCAGGCCATGTAGTTGCGTCAGCCGCATTAAAGCTACCTTCTGAGGCATCTAAAATTTCTTTTATCTTTTCAGGTGTTGCAGCAGCAAGGTCAGTAAAAGTTATAATACCAGCCGAATTTAATACCTCAGCAATCTTTGGACCGATGCCTTCAATTAATTTCAAATCATCCCCTTTAGCTTTTTTATTTTCAGGAGCTGCTACAGTTGTTTCTGCATCCCCCTCAGTTTTTTTCTTACCACCACTTCTTCTTGTTTTCTTAGCAGGTTCAGCAGCTTTAGAAACTCCTTTGCCGTAAATCTCATTGAAGTCAACCAGTTCAATCATCGCTATTTCGGCAGCATCACCTGGTCTTGTTCCTAATTTAATAATACGTGTATATCCACCGGGCCGACTTGCTACTTTTGGACCTACTACTGTAAACAATTCCTTTACAGCCAGTTTGTCCATCAGGTAACTAAACACAATACGGTGATTGTGCATGATAGATTCTTTGCTGGCAGTGTTCTTTGTTTTTGTGATCAGCGGCTCAATGTAAGTACGCAAAGCCTTTGCTTTAGCCAATGTAGTAGTGATCCTTTTATAAGTGATCAGCTGGCTTCCCAGGTTAGCAAGTAATGCTCTTCTGTGAGAGGCAGTCCTGCTTAAATTATTATTCTTGTTTCCGTGACGCATGACGTTTGTTTTTAAATTCCCTCACACCGTGTCAGGATTTGTGAGGTACTTGTTTAAGAAAATGTGCAAATTTGCAAATATTGCAAATGTGCCAATGTTTCCAGCTATAGTAAATTCTTTTCATTTGCATATTTGCACATCTGCAAATTTGCAAATTGATTTTGATTTTTACTCATCATCCAGTTTCAGCTTGCTCAGATCCATTCCAAAGCTTAAGCCTCTTTCGTTTAATACCTGCTCAATTTCACTTAAAGATTTCTGGCCAAAGTTTCTGAATTTCATCAGGTCTTCCTGCTCATACTGTACCAGTTCACTTAATGAATTGATCTTAGCAGCTTTCAAACAGTTGAAGGCACGTACAGAAAGATCCAGGTCTTCTAATGGAGTCTTCAATACTTTACGCAGTTGCAAAGTTTGTTCATCCACTAAATCTTCTTTTTTATCTTCTTTGGTATCAAAAGTAATATTCTCATCTGTAATGATCATCAGGTGCTGTATTAAAATACGGCTGGCCTGCTTCACTGCTTCTTCCGGGTGAATGGTACCATCGGTAATCACTTCCATAATCAGCTTTTCGTAATCTGTACGCTGCTCCACACGGGTATTTTCAATAGAATATTTTACATTCTTGATCGGAGTGTAAATCGCATCTGTTGAAATGTATCCAAAGTGATTATTCCTGTCCTTGTTATCTTCTGCAGGTACGTAACCACGGCCTTTAGATATAGTAATTTCAATATCAAGCTTAGCACTCGAATCCATTACACAAATTATCAGTTCAGGGTTCATTACTTCGAACGCCGGAGATGCTTCTCCAATCATTCCTGCAGTGAACTCAGTTTTATTTTTGATAGAAAGTGTAATTTTTTCAGTAGCAGTTTCATGGTCCACTTTCTTTTTAAAGCGAACCTGTTTCAGGTTCAGGATGATTTCAGTAACGTCTTCAGTAATACCTTTAATGGTGGCAAACTCATGATCAGCGCCAACAATATTGATACCGCTGATTGCATAACCTTCTAAAGAGTTAAGCAATACACGGCGTAAAGAATTGCCAATGGTTACACCATATCCTGGTTCCAATGGACGAAATTCAAACTGTGCTTCAAAGTCATTTGCTTTCTGAAGAACAATCTTATCTGGTTTAACAAAATTTAATATGCCCATTTGTATTTTGTTTTGCCCCTTCACTTTTTATTAAGTTGCAGGAGTGTTTGTGATTATTTTTGTTTCCGGCATTTGCAGCTTTTGTCCGCATCGTTGTGTCACTCACTTGTACTTTTTCAGCTTTGTTCAGCTCGTAGCTCACGGCTAAAAGCTCACAGCTTATTTAGAGTACAATTCCACAATCAGTTGCTCCTTTATATTTTCAGGAACACTTTCTCTTTCAGGATATGCAATAAAAGTACCCTTCATTTCTTTTTCATTAAAATCTAACCAGTTAAATTTGGGATTTTTTCCACGAATATTACTGGTAACGGATGTGTTAACAGCACTCTTATTTTTTAATCCAATAGCCTGGCCCGGCTTCAATGAAAAAGAAGGAACGTTTACCACTTCACCATCTACAGTAATGTGTTTGTGACTTACCAACTGGCGTGCAGCCTGGCGGCTTGGGGCAATACCCATGCGGAAAACAGTGTTGTCCAAACGGGCTTCTAACAATTTGATCAGGTTTTCACCTGTTACACCTTTGCGTCTGGAAGCTTCATCAAATGTTTTGCGGAATTGTTTTTCCAGCAAACCATAAGTGTATTTTGCTTTCTGCTTTTCACGTAACTGTAAGGCATATTCGCCTAAAGTTTTACGTTTACGGTTTGCACCGTGAATTCCCGGAGGGTTACTGTTTTTAGTTAACCATTTTCCGTTGCCTGTAATCGGCTCTCCAAAAATCCTGGAGATCTTTGTTTTTGGTCCTGTGTACCTTGCCATAGTTTATTTCATTTCGATTTTTTTTGAAACGGTGGACAAATCGGTAAAAAATCGTAAAAAATTAATTAGCCACCCTTTGTTTAAATGAATTCCGCCCCGTTGCCTTCTTCAAAAGAAAAAGTGAGGCTGAACTTATGGTTATAAATCGTCAGTATTACTGACAAATAATTTAAAGAACTTATTGAGCCATAGAAACTCAACTTCCAAACGCCCCCCTTTAGGGGATGGGGTTATACCCTTCTCTTCTTTGGAGGACGGCAACCATTGTGCGGTAATGGTGTAACGTCTTTGATCATATTCACCTCAATGCCAGACTGAGATAAAGATCTGATAGCACCTTCACGGCCTGAACCTGGTCCTTTCACAAATACATCCACTCTCTTCAAACCTGCATCCAAAGCAGTTTTTGCTGCATCCGCAGCCGCCATCTGTGCTGCATAAGGTGTATTCTTTTTACTTCCTTTAAAACCCATTTTACCAGCACTTGACCATGAAATTACCTGGCCATTCTTGTTGGTTAAACTGATAATAATGTTATTGAAACTTGCAACGATATGTGCATCTCCGTAACTGTCAACTTTTACAATTCTTTTCTTAGCGGCTGCTTTGCCGGTTGCGGCTTTTCCGCCTTGTGCTTTTGCCATAATTAATTTGTATAGGTAGTCTTTTAAAATTTCCACGCCTGTAGCGTGGCTGAAATAACCCTCCTGCTGACTTACTTTGCTATCTGGTGTTATTTCAAAAAAATGTAAGTCTTATTAATGAAATTTGCAAATTTGCAGATGTGCAAATTTGCAAATTTTTACTTCTTAGCTACTTTCTTTTTACCGGCAACTGTCTTACGTTTGCCCTTACGGGTGCGGCTGTTAGTACGGGTACGCTGACCACGAAGCGGCAAACCTTTACGGTGACGCAAACCACGGTAGCAGGCAATATCCAGCAAACGCTTGATATTGGTCTGTACTTCACTACGCAAAGCACCTTCAGTTTTAAATTCGCTGCTGATAATATTACGAATGGCAGACAATTCTTCATCATTCCACTCATTCACTTTTTTATCATAACTGATAACTGCCTTATCTAATATATACCTGGCAGTAGAACGGCCGAGACCATATATATAGGTAAGACCAATTTCGCCTCTTTTTTGTTTTGGTAAATCAATACCGGCAATACGAGCCATAATTTTTATTTATGATTTTTTAATCTCTGATTTCTGATTTGGAAAATGATCTTCAACTTACATCATAAATCGAAAATCATACATCATACATTTTTTATCCCTGCCTTTGTTTAAAGCGGGGATTCTTTTTGTTGATAACAAACAAAACGCCTTTTCTTCTAACGATTTTGCAATCAACACTTCTTTTCTTAATTGAAGCTTTAACCTTCATTGTAATAATTATTTACTTGTTATTATCTATTGCCAGCTAACAAAAGCTTACCGGCGTTTATTTGTACCTGAAAATTATTCTTCCCCTGGTTAAATCGTAAGGGCTCATTTCAACACCAACTTTATCGCCAGGCAAAATCCTGATATAGTGCATCCTCATTTTTCCAGAGATGGTAGCCAAAATTTCATGCCCATTCTCCAATTTTACCTTAAACATGGCATTGCTAAGTGCCTCTAAAATTGTACCATCCTGTTTAATAAGTGCCTGCTTAGCCATAATTTTGGAGCGCAAAGATAAGAGGTTAATTTTAATTATTAGTAAAAAAATCAGATATTTACTTACTGTAAAGTAATTTTTAAAATGAAATCGTTCTGTTTAACATTTCACATCAGGAAAAATAAAAAATAATGGTCCGATTCTACATTTATGGCCATAAATTCCGCCTGGTTTCGTTAACTGAATAATTAAACCCTAAAAAGAAGATATGAAAAACGCCTTTTTATTCGTGTTTGCGCTTTCCTTTGTAAGCATTTCCTGTAAAAAAGATTCTACTCCAGCCCCCGTTACTCCTGTAGATAAGTACATGACATTTACAACGGGCAGCACCTGGGATTTTGAAAAAGTATCGAACCCTTCTTCTGCTAACCCGGTTACTACTAACTACACCATTACATCCAGCAGCAGGGATACCACTATTAATTCAAAGCCATACCATGTATTTACCAATAGTAATGGCGGACCAGGCGAATATTATTTTAACAGTGGGAATGATTATTATACTTACAGAACTTTACCCTCCGATTTTGGCAATGAATATGTTGAAATAATTTACCTAAAAGATAATGCTGCTGTTGGCACAGAATGGAGTCAAACCTATCCAATAACTTATTCAGGTGTATCAATAGCGCTCACACTACATAATAAAATAGAAGAACGGGGTATTACAAAAAATGTGAACGGCAAAGATTATACTGATGTCATCAGAGTAAGTACTAATATTACCGCAACAGCACCAATTCCTTTTACCCTTACAGACGAAATCAATTATTATTACG
>JAYVLZ010000276.1:0-14842 GCA_043759175.1 Chitinophagaceae bacterium
CATTTTACTTCACCCATCAGGCGTTACCCGGATGTGATCGTACACAGGGTATTGCAGCAATGCCTTGATAAAAATATTATCCCTGATAAAAAGATGGAAGAAAAGTGTAGTCATTGCAGCGAAAGGGAACGCAAAGCAATGGAAACAGAAAGGGCTGCCAATAAATACAAGCAGGTGGAATTTATGCAGGATTATCTTGCTGAAGAATTTGACGGTATTATCAGTGGAGTTGCAAGCTTTGGTTTCTTTGTAGAAACGGTGCTTCATAAATGCGAGGGTTTAGTGAGCATAAGGGATCTGAGTGAGTATGATGATTTCCGTTTAGATGAAACGGATTATGCTTTAGCAGGTTTCAGATCTGGAAGAAAATTCAGGATGGGTGATGCGGTGAGAATAAAAGTGGTGGCTGCCAATTTGGAAAAAAGGCAACTGGATTATCATTGGGTGCCGCCTGATGTTAGCGAAAATCCTGGTCAGTCAAAAGCGTTGAAGAAAGTGAAAAAGAAAAAGTAAAAACCTAATTAACTCATATGTAAAATGATTACAAAAGTATTTATTCGAAACTTTAAAAGATTAAAGCAAATTGAATTTGATTTAGGTAATCCTGTTGTTTTAATTGGCCCTAATAACTCCGGTAAGACCTCAGTTTTGCAAGCTCTAACCTTGTGGGATATTGGTTTGCGGAAGTGGAGCCAACAAAAAGGTAAATCTTTGACAAATTCTAAAAGACCAGGGGTAGCAATAAATCGGCGGGACTTGCTTTCAATACCGATACCGAGTTCAAAATTAATGTGGCATCATAATAATGTAAGGGAAATTGTTAAGGAAAATGGGGCCCAAAAAACATCTAATGTAAATATCGAAATTTTAGTAGAAGGTGTTAATAATGAGAAAAACTGGGTTAGTGCATTTGAGTTTGATTTTGCAAATCCGGAATCAATTTATTGCAGACCCTTAAGGAAAAACGATGAAGGAACAGAGAGATATGGAATAGAACCTAATGCATTTTTAAATAGAGTAGCATACTTACAACCAATGTCTGGTTTAGCTTCAAAAGAAGATAAACTGACTCTTGGTTCTATTGATGTTAGGGTAGGAGAAGGCAAAACAGCGGATGTACTCAGGAATATTTGCTACCAATTATTATATCCTGACTTGGCGACAGATATTGATAACTCTATTTTAATTGAGGAAAGGTGGAATAAATTGAAACGGGTAATATTAAATAAGTTTGGAGTTTCTATTAATAAACCTGTTTTTATATCTGAAACAGGCAGCATAGAGATGTCATACAATGAAAATAATTTTGAATATGATTTATCATCTGGGGGAAGGGGATTTCAACAAACACTTTTATTGCTGGCTTATTTATATTCTTATCCAAACAGGATTATTTTATTAGATGAGCCAGATGCCCATTTGGAGGTTATAAGGCAAAGAGAAATATATAGTTTAATAACTGATGTTGCTATAGAATTAAATTCACAACTTATCATTGCAAGCCATTCTGAAGTTGTAATGAACCAGGCAGCCGAAAATGATACAGTTGTTGCATTTTATGATGACAGTTGTTACAACTTAAATAATTCAAAAGAGATTAGCCAATTTCGAAAAATGTTGACCCAAATTGGCTGGGATAAATATTACCTCGCTAAATCAAGAGGTCATATTTTATATCTCGAAGGCGCAACGGATAATAAGATGTTGAAAGAGTTTGCCAAAAAATTAAATCATCCGATTTTGAGTTTATTGGAGAATGCAAATATTGAATATACTTCTAACAACTTGCCTTCAGATGCTGAAAATAATTTTTATGCCCTTGAACCATTAATTAAAAACTTAAAAGGAATTGCATTATTTGATAGGTTAAATAAAAATTTGAATATTAACCAAAAGCTTAAAATTTATCAATGGGAAAAAAGGGAGTTGGAAAATTATTTTGCTTTTCCTGAAGTAATAATTGCTTTTGCAAAACAAGATGGTGATAATAACCTATTTGAGCCTAAGGTTTCCATTATGGAAGAATGTATTCGTGAATATACACTTCCCGTAGCATATAGAGATAGAAACCATAATTGGTGGTCTGATTCAAAACTTTCCGACGACTATTTAACCCCAATTTTTGAAAGTTATTATAAAAAGCAAAATTTGCATGTGCTTTTTCCTAAGGGAAGGTATCATGAGTTAATAAGATTTTTAAAGCCAGATGAGATAAATCAAGAAATAATACAAATGCTTAATAATTTATTAAGTGAGCTTTCTTAATAAGCAAAAAAGATCATGCACTCCTTTACAGAACTCTCCAAAATAATCGAATCAAAATTTAGCATCCGGCATTTTCCTGAGCATACTTCCACCTTGTATGATCCGGCTCAATATATTTTGCAATTAGGCGGAAAAAGAATCCGGCCTGTTTGTGTATTGATGGGCAATGAACTGTTTGATGAAATCATTCCGGATGCCTATCATGTAGCCACAGCAATAGAATTGTTTCACAACTTTACATTGATACATGACGACATTATGGATAAGGCGCCTGTACGCAGGGGCATGCCAACCGTTCATGCTAAATATGGCGAATCCACTGCATTGCTGGCGGGTGATGTGATGTTTGTAAAAGCATATGAATACCTGAATAAATTAAGAACGCCTCATTTTCATAAAGTGCTCCAGTTGTTTAACAAAACAGCAGCAGAGGTTTGCGAAGGCCAGCAACTGGATATGGATTTTGAAAAAAGAGATACTGTAAGCCAGGATGAATATGTAAACATGATCACTTTAAAAACATCTGTTTTGCTTGCTGCCAGTTTACAACTCGGCGCCATACTCGGTGGTACAGGAGAAAGAAACCAGCAGCATATTTATGAGTTTGGTAAGAATCTTGGCATTGCTTTCCAGGTGCAGGATGATTATCTTGATGCCTTTGGTGATCCTTCAACATTTGGCAAACAGGCAGGTGGAGATATCATTGCCAATAAAAAAACCTTCCTGATGATACATGCCCTTGAAGTGGCAGATGCAAATTCCAAAAAAGAATTAATGCAATTAATGAAAGACAATCCTGTGAACAAAATTGAAAGAGTATTACAGATATTTAAAAATGCTTCTGTTGACAGTTGGGCAAATGAATTAAAAGAAAAATATCTACAGACGGCCCTGCATCACATGGAAGAGATTGCAGTGCTGTCAAAGCGTAAAGAGCCATTGAAAGAACTGGCGCTTTTTCTGATACAGCGGACTTATTGAGTTTTTCGGGGGTGCTACATACAATCCGTCTTCGACAAGCTCAGACTGACAGTTTTTAGGGGTAGGGGTGGGTGAAAAATGAAATAAGAGTCTTTGCATAATAACCCGGTAGAGAAAATAATACTGGTAGCTTTAATAAAAATTTGTCAAGCTGTGTCATACTGAGCTTGTCGAAGTGTGTCGAAGCATAGACAAATTTTTAGTAAAGCGGTTGCTCGAAAGCTCTTACTTCTGACCCATTTCTTTTCACTAAAAATAATTTTCTTAATTTCCTTTTTCATTCAACCAAAACAAGCATGTCTAATTCTTTATTCAGAACAAAGAAGATTGCAAATATTTTAGCTGAAGGCAGCGACGATCCTCATGGCGCTGGTGGATTAAAAAGGGTATTGACACTAAAAGACCTTACATTTTTTGGTATTGCGGCCATCCTCGGCGCAGGTAGTTTCAGCAGTTTGGGTGGCGCTGTTTTTCATGGAGGTCCCGGTGTGGTGATCTTATTTGTTATCACGGCAATTGCCTGTGCTTTTACTGCATTTTGTTATTCAGAATTTGCAAGCCGCATACCGGTGGCCGGTAGTGCTTATACCTATGCATATGCTTCCTTTGGAGAATTATTTGCCTGGATCATTGGCTGGGCTTTGATCATGGAATATTCTATTGGCAATATTTATGTAGCCTATAGCTGGAGCGATTACTTTACTTCTTTTTTGGAAAAAATTAATATACACCTGCCGCAATATTTATGCACCAGTTATATGGAAGCAAAACATGAAATTACCGCAGGTACTACTAATACAGAAGTATTAGATGCCTGGAATAATTCACCTGTAGTGGGAAGACTGAAAATTATTTTTGATCTGCCTGCTTTGCTCATAAATTTATTTATTACTGCATTGGTATTTCGTGGCATCAAAGAGAGCCGCAACTTTAGCAACGTAATGGTGATATTGAAAATGATTGTGGTAGCATTAGTAATTGTGGTAGGAGGTTATCTTGTTTTTTCAAATGGTTTAACTTTTAACTGGACACCTGCGAATGATACAGGAGTACGGTCTTTTATGCCCAATGGATTTGGTGGGGTAATGATGGCCGTTAGCGGTGTGTTTTTTGCCTACATCGGGTTTGATGCAGTGAGTGTGCTGGCAGAAGAAAGTAAAAATCCGCAAAGAGATTTGCCGAGAGGTATGATTTTATCACTGGTGATCTGCACTATTGTTTATATTTTATTAACGCTGGTTTTAACAGGTGCTGTTAACTACCGGGACTTTAATGGAGTGGGAGATCCGCTGGCATTTATTTTTGAAAAGCAAAACCTGAATGTAGGCTGGATGCAATTTTTTGTAGCCATCGCCGCAGTAGTAGCAATGACAAGTGTGTTGCTGGTTTTCCAGATGGGGCAGCCCCGTATCTGGATGAGCATGAGCAGGGATGGTTTGCTGCCACCGGTATTTCAAAAAATTCATCCAAAATATAAAACGCCTTCTTTTGCCACCATCATCACTGGCCTGGTGGTAGGAGTTCCCATTTTATTTACCGATAAAACTTTTGTACTCGACTTTACCAGCATAGCCACCCTGTTTGCATTTGTGCTGGTATGCGGAGGTGTATTACTGATTCCAAGAAGAGAAAAAGAAGCAGGCAAGTTTCATATACCTTATATCAATGGACAGTTTATTTTTCCATTGCTGATACTTGCTGGTTTAATTACAGCATGGGCCATTAATCATCATTATATCCAGGATCTTTTTTCATTTACATTAACTGATGCTGAAAGCAAAGCGGCTGTTGCCGGGGTTGATCCGGCGAAGACTGAAGCCATTAAATTTAATCTTCACAATGCATTACTGGCTAAGGAAACCCTCAACATGTCCACCATCATTTTCTGGATCACCAGCTTTATCATTTGTATCTTAAGCTTTATCAAAAAATATTCACTCATCCCTTTATTGGGATTAACCACCTGTTTGTATTTACTAACTGGCATGACGGCTAAGAACTGGGCCTGGTTTGGAGGCTGGCTGGCATTGGGTTTGGTGGTGTATTTTTTATATGGGTACAAGAAGAGCAAGCTGGCGGTTAGAATTTTATGAACATACATTTATTTTTTATGATCCCGCCTAAGGCGGGATTGTGTTATTTTAATCCTGATGCAATCGTAGGCCCACTTGTACTTTATACTTATTTTCTCCTTAATCAAATATAGTTCGATTATATTTTCCAATAAAGTAATATGGATTCCGCTTACCTGCTAAATCATTTTTCCTGAATCCGTAACAAGTTTTCCCGATTAAAAAGATAAGCAGCGGTGTTTAAAAATACTTTTGCGTTCTTATGAAGAAAAAGAACATAACGCAAATAGTATTCAGTATAATATTGATTGCATCCAATCTCAGTGTTTCAGCGCAAACCAGGACCAATGCACAAAATCTAATTTTTACCAATGAAGATTCATTGAACCAGGGAGTATCAAAACAAAAAACAGTGATATCCGGTTACGGGTCTGCGTTTTATCAAAGAAATTTCTCAGCCGGCCTTTCCACCGCCACTTTGGAAAGAGCAGTACTTTTTGTAGGTCACCAGTTCAATTCAAAAATTTCCCTTTTTACAGAACTGGAAGTTGAAAATGCATTGGTGGAAGGAACGAAGGAAAAAGGAGAAGTGGCAATGGAACAGGCCTTTTTAAAATTTAACTTAAACCCGGCGCAGTATATTGTTGCAGGTTTGTTTGTGCCCAGAATTGGTATTCTCAATGAAAATCATTTGCCTGTAAACTTTAATGGTGTGGAAAGACCACTGGTGGAGGAATTGGTGATTCCCGCCACATGGAGGGAGGTAGGTGTGGGATTCTATGGGAGGTCAAATAAACTGCCCTTGAATTATAGTGTGGCAATTTTGAATGGATTGAACAGTGAAGGATTTGAGCATGGCAATGGCATTAGGGAAGGCCGTGCTGAAGGCAGTAATGCAACTGCCAATAACCTTGCGATAACCGCTGCATTACAATACAACTGGAAGAACTTTAAGTTCCAGGTTTCGGGCTATACCGGAGGCACCGTTGGATTAAACAAACACGATGCTGATAGCCTTGGCCTGAAAGGAGGTGTGTTTGGTACACCCGTTTATTTGGTGGAAGGTAATGTTCAATTTAATAGTAATGCATTTTCTGCCAAAGCATTGTTTGCCAATATCAGTTTTCCCGATGCAGACAAGATCAATACAGCATATGAAAAAAACCTGGCAAATAATATGTATGGGGGGTACCTTGAGTTTGCATACGACTGGCTTTATAAAAAACAAGGAAAGGCAAACTTTACCACTTTTGCCCGGTATGAAATATTTGATTTGAATGCTGCTCTTCCTGCACCACCCAAGGCTATTTATGATGGAACATTAAAGCAGCATCACCTGGTGGCCGGCATCAGTTATTTGCCCATACCCAATGTAGTTGTTAAGGCAGATATAAGGCTGATGCATACGGGTGAGCAAAACCCTGACCTGGTAACAGATACTCCCGGTTCATTACCTTTCAGGCAAAATATTTCATTCTTAAATATTGGTATAGGTTACTCCTTTTAATATGGACAGGAAAGCATTTTTAAAAATCAGTTGTAATAGTTGTTTGATTGGTGCCGCAGCACTCCTGGTGCCGGGATGCAGCCCATCTGTCTATAATATTTTTAAAGCAGAAGCAGTAAACAATACCATTCAGGTGCCCTTGCAATTATTTAAAAGCAGCAGCCTTCAGATAGTGCGGCCAAAAGGATGGCAATATGATATTGCTGTGCAAAAAAAACCGGACAATACTTTTACCGCCTTGATGCTGAGGTGCACACATATGGATAACCAGTTAATAACGGCACAAAATGGCTTTTCCTGCAGTTTGCATGGCAGCAGGTATAATGCCGAAGGAGCAGTAATAAAAGGTCCGGCAGAATCTAACCTTAAAAAATTTAATACCAGGGTTGAGAGCAACAATATTGTCATTTTGATTTAGTTAAAATCACTTTGGCTTTTACCGCACTTATTAGTTTACTTTCTTTATCTATCCATCTGCTTTAATGATTTCAGTAGCCGTACCTTTGTGGCTTTAAAAATAATTGGAACTGTTAACACAGCTATGAAATACGAACCAGGAGATAAAATATTGGTGCTGCTTACAGAAGAAGAAGGCAAAGTGGTGGAAATTATCAATGAACAAATGGTGATGATAGAAGTGAAGGGCGTAAAGTTCCCGGCTTACCTTGACCAGATTGATTTTCCTTACTTTAAAATGTTTACCGAAAAAAGGAAAGCAGAAAAGAAAAAAGTATTTATTGATAATGTAAAACCAGAGAAAAATGCCAATGCTGCAAAAAAAGTAGCAGATGGAGTGTTCCTTTCCTTTATACCCATATTTGATAAAGATATTTTTGATGATGATGTGGTGGAGAAATTCAAGATCCATCTTATCAATCAAACCAATCAGCAGTATAATTTTACTTACAATTTATATCTGGGCGGAGAAAGTGATTTTGAATTGGTCAACACTGTTTTACCACTGGCGGATTTTTATATTCATGATGTAAACTTTGAACACCTGAGTGATAACCCACGATTTCATTTTGAATTTTCCCTTGCCGTTCCGGATAAAAAGAAATCAGATTTTTACGAAGCGTCCTTAAAAATAAAAGCCAAACAATTATTTAAAAAAATAGAAGAAATACAGCAAAAGAATGAGCCGTCCTTTTCTTACCAGTTGTTTGATGAATACCCCGAAAAAATTGAGCAGGAAAAACTGGACTTAAGTATGCTGGAAAATGCCGATTTCAGGGTATATAATATCAGTAAAGTGGCACAGCATTTGCCGCCTTCAAGGTCTGTAGTGGATCTTCATATCGAAAAGCTCACAGATGACTGGAAGCATTTAAGTAATTATGAAATTCTTTCAAAACAATTAAAAGAATTTGAAAAATTTTACGATCTTGCAGTTGCACATTATCAGCCAACATTGACAGTAATTCACGGAGTGGGAGTTGGTAGGTTAAGAGATGAAATTCACGCTATACTCAATACAAAAAAAGAAGTAAAGTCTTTTATTAATCAGTATACCGCCTCGTACGGCTATGGAGCTACTGAAATATATTTTAGTTATTAGTTATAATACAGAGTATATTCGTAATTTGCTTACATAATTACCCCCGAAAAATCTAAAGAGAGAGAATCAGAACATTGGTTTTTTTTCAATCATGATGTGATTAAAAGTTACATTGTATTTATTAAGCCGTAAACCAAATTTTTGCCAATGCTAAGCCAGTACATCCAGGGTAAGATAAAATTTACTTTAATAGATATTTTACGTGGAACCAGCATTATAAAAGTGTTGAAAGAACTGCATGTCCAGCAGTACCTCCCTGTTGCCGAGTTGCAAGCCATCCGCCAGGAACGGCTGAATAGTTTGTTCCGGCTTGCGAAAGCCTCCACAGTGTATTATAAAAATTTCAAGCGGTACGATGACTTGCCGGTACTCACTAAGGATATAATTACCAGGCGCTTTAATGATTTTTTTTCCACCGCCAATAAAAGTAAACTGATAAAGAAAACAACCGGAGGTTCTACTGGTGTTCCCTTTGCCTATTATACCAATAGAATGTCCCAGTCTTATATGTGGGCTGGAATTATTTTGAGCTGGGAGATCACAGGTTACCGGCCAGGAGATAAGGTGGTTTTCCTCGCTGGTACTTCTTTGTATAAATCAGGTTGGAAACACAGTCTCTTTTACAAATTATTAAATGTGGATCTTTTATACGCTTCGCCGTTAAATGATGCAATAATGCATGGGTACGCTGAAAAAATCAGAAAAAATAAAGCGACCGTTTTGTATGGTTATTCCTACGCTATTAATACAATGGCAGAATATTTAAACCGGGTTCAGGATCATTCTTTCCCACATCTGAAAGGTGTAGTTTGCACGGCAGAGCTGCTTACCGATTCTGCAAGACAAAAGATTGAAAAAGCTTTTGGTGTGCCGGTATTTGATCAGTATGGATGCAATGAGGGCGGGATATCGGCCTTTGAATGCGAACATAAAAAAAAGCATCTCATTAGTACAAGAGCCTTTTGTGAAACAGATGAGAATGGTATTTTGCTGAGTACAGACCTTGTCAATGACGCTTTTATTATGATGAAATATAACACCACGGATATCGTGGAATTTTCGGATGAACCGTGTGCCTGTAAAAGAAATTTTCCTGTAATCAAAAAAATGATCGGGCGGCTGAATGATGTGGTGGTGGATATGGATCATAAAGTGCTGCATGCTTCTTTCTTTGGCATTACCCTTTCAAAAGACAGCAGTATTCATCAGTACCAGGTAACTTTTAACAACTATGCTCTTAACCTGAATATCCATAGTGCTCAGTATGATAAGGATTATTACGTGAATAAATATCTTCCTCTGATACAACAATATGCAAGGTTTGATTCATATACCGTTACCATAAACGCACCTTTTGAAAAGACCCCCAACGGTAAACACCGGGAAGTGGTTGACAAAAGAAAGGTAAAAGAATATAGTTATACAGAATAAAAAAATAATAAACGGCTATTATAAATTTCACCAGGCAAAACGATTTGACTTCCATTTGTATTTATTCTCCTGAAGATTGATTTGTGTCCAGCACCTCTCTAAATAATTTTATAGTATAATTGATTCATTAGCGGGCTTTTGTTTTAAACCATTATGTCCTGATCTCCATAATGTGAAAAAATAAAAACCAGAGCAAACCATACCGGATTTTTTTTCGTTATACAATTGCAGTTTTTTTTGTGCCATCATAAATAGCTTGTCTTGTTTTAAAGCCTTTAAACCAAACGTTGCTGAATGCTTAGCCTGAATATTCCTGACAGAATAGTATTTCGATTAATCGATCCTCTAAGAGGCACTAAAATTATGAAAGTGCTAAAAGAACTTCGTATACATCAGTACCTTTCTCAGGAGGAGTTGGAAGCAATACAGAAAGAAAGGCTGGATAAGCTATTCCAGAAGGCCCGGTCTTCCACAGTACACTACAGTAATTTCCATTCATTCGGCGAGTTGCCGGTGCTCACAAAAGATGTTATAAGCAATCATTTCAATGATTTTATTACGGCAGGTTTTAAAAATAAACAGATCAAAAAAGTCACGGGGGGATCCACCGGGGCGCCTTTTGTTTATTATACCAATAATTACTCCCTCTCTCATATGTGGGCCGGAATAATCTTAAGCTGGGAAGTGGCTGGTTACCGAACCGGCGATAAGGTGGTATTTCTTGCAGGTTCTTCATTATTCAAATCCAGCTGGAAACACCAGCTCTTTTACAAGATGCTGAATGTAGATATTTTGCATGCTTCTCCTTTGGATGATAACAACATGAAAAAGTATGCAGAAAAAATCAGGAAGAATAAAGCATCCATTATTTATGGATACGCACATGCCATTAATGCATTGGCAACATTTTTAAAAAGACAACCCAAACAAAATTTTCCTCATTTAAAAGGGGTTGTATGCACTGCAGAATTACTGACAGCTTCAGCCCGAAAAAATATTGAAGCAGCTTTTGGCGCCAGGGTTTACGATCAGTATGGTTGCAATGAAGCTGGTATCTCTGCATTTGAATGCCAGTATAATAAAATGCATCTTATCAGCACAAGGGTTGTTTATGAAACAGACGAAAATGGAACACTCTTCAGTACAGACCTTTGCAATGAAGGTTTTATTATGATGAAATACAATACCACTGATATTGTTGAATTTTCAGATGAACCCTGTGCATGCAGGAGAAATTTTCCGGTAATAAAAACTGTGGTTGGCAGGCTTAATGATGTGGTGGTGGATATGGATAACAAAGTGCTGCATGCTTCTTTCTTTGGTATGGCACTTTCAAAAGACATTACCATTCAGCAATACCAGGTTACCTTTAATGAGCATTCAATACAACTGAATATTCACAGCAGCAGTTCTGATGAAAGCTATTACATAAACAAATATCTGGCCCTTATCCGCAACCATTCCAGGTTTGCTCAATATTCACTTGTGATGAATGAGTCATTTATTAAAACCATTAATGGAAAACATAAAGAGGTGGTGGATAACAGGAAAGTAAAAAAAACTGTTTATGCCGAAATGGAAAAATGAACTATTGTTTTAAATAATCACTCATAATTCATCAACTGTCATTCATCAAACCACTTCCCCTTCCACATCATAATCATAAGCCTTTGTAATTTTTACATTTACAAACTCACCGGCAGTTAATTTTTTCTTACCTGCCTGTCCTGCAGGCAGGCTGTGTATAATCACTTCATTATCCACCTCCACGCTGTCAAATTCTGTACGCCCCAGGTAGCGGCCAGCTTCTCTTTTATCAATGATCACTTTAAAAATTTTGCCAATCTTTTCCTGGTTTTTTTCTAAGCTGATTTGCTGCTGCACTTCCATTATTTCCTGTGCCCTTTCTTCTTTTTCTTCTGCAGGTATATCATCCACCATATCATAAGCGCTGGTACCTTCTTCATGACTGTAAGTAAAAATGCCCACCCGGTCAAACCGCATTCTTTGTAAAAAAGTTTTTAGTTCTTCCACATCATTCCTGGTTTCACCGGGAAAGCCAGCAATTAGTGTAGTACGCAAACAAATACCCGGAATGCGAAAACGAATTTCACCGATCAAATCTTCCATCTCTTCACGGGTAATCTGCCGCTTCATCTGCTGCAGCATATTGTTGGCAGCATGCTGCAAAGGCATATCCAAATAATTACAAATGTTTTCCCTTTCTTTAATCGCATCAATAATGTCAATCGGAAATTTAGAAGGATAGGCATAGTGCAGCCGTATCCATTCAAGACCCTGCACATCTGCCAGTGCATGCAGCAGTTTGGGCAGTTCTCTTTTTTTATAAATATCCAGTCCGTAGTACGTCAGTTCCTGTGCTATCAGCATCACTTCTTTCACACCCCGTTGCACAAGCCTTTTGGCTTCATCCACCAATGATTCAATCGGCCTGCTCACATGCTGGCCCCTCATTAGTGGAATGGCACAAAAAGAACAGGTACGGTTGCAGCCTTCGCTGATCTTCATGTAAGCATAATGCTGTGGCGTACTCAATAGCCTTTCGCCTATCAGTTCTGCTTTATAGTCGGCCTCAAATTGCTTTAATATCATCGGCAGTTCCATCGTGCCGAAATAAGCATCCACTTCCGGTATCTCTGCTTCCAGGTTATTTTTGTAGCGTTCACTCAGGCAGCCCGTTACATATACTTTATCCAGATTACCCCTGCGTTTCAGTTCCACCTGCTGCAGAATGGTGTTGATGCTTTCTTCCTTTGCTTTTTCAATAAAGCCGCAGGTATTTACTATCACAATATTGTGATCTCTCTTGCTGTTCTCATGCACCACATCTATTTCGTTGGCAATAAGCTGTCCGCTCAGCACTTCACTATCCAC
Source organism: Chitinophagaceae bacterium (assembly GCA_043759175.1). Classification (GTDB taxonomy): domain Bacteria; phylum Bacteroidota; class Bacteroidia; order Chitinophagales; family Chitinophagaceae; genus Ferruginibacter. The sequence continues at coordinate 12,710 of JAYVLZ010000276.1, forward strand.
CATATTTTTGCTGCAGCCCAGTGTAATAATGTTCACCTTGTCCTTATGTAATTTTTTTGTCTTCATATAAATGGCTGCAAAGGTAATGAGTTTGGGTTTGATGAAAAAAGGGCAGGAGGGGAGTATCTTTTGTACGCCAGCAATAGAGCTTCTTTCAACTCGGGTCAGTCCGCTGGATAGCGGATGCAAGTCCGGCACAGAAGACTGGCTTCTTCGACCTCCCTCTTGAGGAGGCTGGGAGGGGCCTCACCGGGCTTTCCGCTGCCAGCGTAAATTTTCAGCGGTAGAAATTTTATTGAAAATTTCTAAACGCCGGCAGTAAGATCGATATGCAAACAATCAAATTCACGTTGGTTTTGTTTTTAACAACACTCATCATTTATTTTATCAGCGCATAAAACAAAAACCCGGGCAATACTTCCCGGGTCTTTAAATAACTAATTTGATCAGTATAGTACTATCTTTCTTTCAACAGTTTCTGTGTTTGAATATTCTCTTCTGTTATTAATCTCACTAAATACATTCCGTTAATGAAATTACTCAAATCAAACTGCATCATGTTTTTGCCGGCAATGGTTACCCCTGAGTTAGTAAGTAAAGTCTCACCAATCGTATTGCTTATCACTACTTCAAACTTACTTCCTTTTTTCTGAGAGCTGAATACTATAGTCGCATTGCTTTGTGCAGGATTAGGATAAACGCTGAAATATGTTGTTGTAAGTATTTGATTTACGGGAGCTGTTTTTGTTGTAAATATTTGACTTGTGTTAGCTGGTTTAGATGCAGCTACTGTTACCGCTTTACTTACCCTTGGGCCTGTGCCGCAGGCATTTGTTATATCAGCACTTACGTTGCCACTGCTTGTGCCAAAATTTACAGTTATACTGTTAGTACCCTGGCCGCTGGCAACAGTTGATCCCGATGGTACCAGCCAGGCAAACGTTGCCCCTGCAGTGAAAGGCAAACTATATTGTACATTGGTCTGTCCCGGGCTTACGGTAGCTGGACCTGAAATACTCGAGCCTGGATAAGATAATACAGTATTAACGGCCAATCTGTAGCCTGCAGAGGGTCCACATGCGTTTCTTGCGGTAGCCCAAATGCCGGTCGATCCGGTAAAGGTTGCAGGCACTGCGATCTGTACCTGGGTTGTTAACTGGCCTGAGACAATGGTAAAACCGCTTGGCCCTGTCCAGAAATAACTTGTGGCGCCTGCTACTGGTTGAACAGTGTACGTAAAGGTGCCTCCTCCGCAAAGTCCGTATGTCGGGCCGTCAATACCGGCAGGTGTTGCGGGAACTGTTGTAGGTGCAGGGGCTACGGTTACACTATTGGTTGTTGCTGTACACAAGTTCGCATCTCTTACAGTAACTATGTACGGTGATCCTGCTGCATCAACTGTAAACGTATTGCCTGCCAGGAACGCTCCACCATTCAGACTGTATTGCCTGGCTCCTGTTCCGCCAGCAGCCGTAACCGTTAGTGTAGTTGTTAAGCCACTGCATGACATTGCCGCTGCAGTTGCGCTGGCAGTAAGGGCAGCTGCAGGTTGAGTAATAGATACTGTTGTGGTGGCACTGCAACCTCCGGATGCAGTTACTATAACACTGTATGACCCTGCTGCCAATCCGGCTATATCTTCAGTGGTAGCGGTGAAGCCGTTTGGCCCTGTCCAGGTGTAAGTGAAAGGCGCAGTTCCACCTGATGTTGTTAGATTTATTGAGCCAGTGCTGGCGTTCCTGCACAAAACATTTGCAAGGGATGTGGAAAGCGTTGGTGCGGTACATCCGGACACCGCAGTAAAAGTAGCACTGATGGTATGTGTTGCCGTTACATTGGTGAAAGTATAATTGGGAACAACACCTTGTGAAACACCATCTACCAGTACACTCTGAACAGCAAATCCTGCATTGGCTGTAATGTTGTATGTTTGACTGGCTCCGCAATTTACATTGGTAGCACCACTCGGTGTGATGGCACCATTTGCCCCGGCAGTTGCAGTAATGAGGTAACTAACCTGGGAGAATGTTGCGCTGATGGTATGCGTTGCCGTTACATTCGTAAAGGTGTAAGTTGTAATAGCTCCCTGTGAAACTCCATCTACCAGCACATCAGCAATTTGATAACAGCTGT
>JAYVLZ010000277.1:0-4631 GCA_043759175.1 Chitinophagaceae bacterium
CATGGATTTTGAAAAAGCTGACGGCGCTAAATGTTCCGATGATGTGGCAAAAGAAATAGAAAAACTAAAAGCTGAAAAAGTGGAAGGGATTGTAATAGACCTCAGAGGAAATGGTGGTGGCTCATTACCGGAAGTGGTAAAAATGGCTGGATTATTTATTGAAGATGGCCCGATATGCCAGGTAAAAGGAAGAGAACAAACACAACCTGTACAGTTAAAGGATAGAGATAAAAGTGTATTGTATTCCGGTCCGTTAACGGTGATGGTGGATGAGTTCAGCGCTTCTGCTTCAGAAATTTTTGCAGCAGCCATCCAGGATTACAAACGTGGAATCATTATTGGCAGCAGCTCAACCTATGGTAAAGGTACTGTACAACGTACCATTCCATTAAACCCTGAATCCGAATTCCAGATTACCAGTAAAAAACCGGAGGATCTGGGAACAGTAAAATTAACATTACAAAAATTTTACCGTGTGAGTGGTGGGGCCACCCAGCTAAAGGGCGTTATTCCAGATGTGGTAATACCTGACAGAAATGAATTGTATAAATTCAGAGAAAAAGATAATCCTTCTGCCCTAAACTGGGATGAAATAGAAAAAGCAAGCTATTCTCCATGGACATCTACTTTTAGTACAGATGCAGTAGTTGCAAGTGCCAATGACCAGGTAAGAACGAACACTGTATTCAGTTCATTAAAACAAAAAATTGAATGGATAAATAAACAAAATGACAAAGATTTTCCACTTAATCTTGCTCAGTATAAGGAAGAACAAAAGGAATTAAAAAACGCATATAAAGAACTTGACAGTCTGTATAAATTGAAGAATGAAATAAAGGTTAAAAATATAGAAGCAGATATTCCAAAGTTTACAGCCGATAAAGAAAAGACTGAAAAAAACAAACGTTTTTTAAACGGGTTAAAATCAGACATCTATCTGGATGAAGCTGTAAAGGTTACCAATAATATGATCTATCAGAATAACCTGGCCCTTAATAATATGAAGAGTGAGTCAGAGAAGAAGAACTAAATGTATAGCTTTACGATAAACAAAAAAGAAATGGCCACCTTAAAAGTGGCCATTTCTTTTTGCTGCATCCTTCTTTAGAAAAAGTTTGTTTTACAAGGATCACAAATATCTTTCCATCAATATTTTTTTATGGTGATAATAATGCCCCACGGTAATAAAACCTAAGCTGGCAACAGTATTTGAATTGGTATTAGAGAGGCCGCCATTATTTATTACATCTTCACTAAAGCTTTCATACATCAGCTCTGTCGATTTTCTTACTGCAAGAAATTCTTCTGTTAGGCTTTCCCAGCTGCGGCTGTTAGCATGTGAGTTGGCTGCGTAATCATTTTCTTCAAAGCCGGGCAAGTTTGTTTTTTCTCCTCTTGCAAAACAGAGTGCACGATAATTAAAAATTCTTTCAGTGTCAATTACATGCTGCAATAATTCTTTGATGCTCCATTTACCTTCGGCATAGGCATAAGCCGATTTCTCTTCAGCAATGGTGCCGAGAAAATCCTGAATACCTGCTCTTTGATTTTTGAATGCAGTGATCAAATCAGTTTCCGGAACCTGGTCAACGTAACGTTGAAAGTAAGGGGCGTAACTGTTTGGTGATGGTTTTGGCATATTTTTATTTTTTAAAAGGTTATAAAAAAACCGGGCAACTTGCCCGGCACTAAAATGTATTATATCAAAGCCGGTATAGCTTATCCTTTCTTTGTTCTGTTCAGTTTTGTATTGGGTAATACTTCTTTGGTTTCAAAGCGGTCACCTTTTAAAGTACTGGCTAATTTTACTGCCTGGTAAGCATTTAGTAAACCACCAGTTTTGCTGATATCACTCAGTTTAGTTTTATCACTTGTGCCTGGAATATTTACATCAATATTTGGAGCCACTGCTGATTTCTCGATTACATACTTTAACTGTTTGGCACTTAATGATGGAAAATATTCTAATAATAATGCGGCAGTGCCTGCTACTACCGGGCAAGCCATGCTGGTTCCGGAGAGTCTTCCATAAGTGTTCCCACCGGGCAGGGTTGCATAAATTTGTACGCCTGGTGCAAAAACATCCACTTCTTTTTTACCGTAGTTACTGAAATTTGCAGTAAGGCCGCCATTTTTAAGATCGCCGCTTGCTCCCACAGTAATCCAGTTACTGGCCCTTGTCTTGCCGTCAAAATAAGTGGGGCAGGGAAAGTTATCTGTTGAATCCACATCCTTTGCATCATTACCTGCCGCATGCACCAGTAACACCCCTTTTTGTTCTGCATATTTCACTGCGTCGTCCACCCATTGTTTTTCAGGTGAAAAATCTTTGCCAAAACTCATACTTACTACTTTAGCTCCATTATCTACTGCATACCTGATGGCATTGGCAATATCTTTATCATGCTCATCACCATCTGGCACAGCCCGTATCATCATGATGCGTACATTATCTGCAATACCATCACCTCCTTTATTATTATTTCTTACACCTGCAATAATACCTGAACAATGGGTGCCATGCATCGGGGTAGAAGCCATCACATCATTATTGCCATAATAGCGGTCGTTGATATCCTCTTCGTTATCCTGTACAATTTCTTTACGATATTCTTCAGGTGCAGTATTAGCCGATTCTGCTTTTCTTAAACGCCCCTCCAGTTCTTCAATAATCTGTGTGTTGGAAATATCGTCTGTCTGGTTGCCTTTGCAAAGCTGTTGCAGAAATGATTTAGATCTTTGAGCATCGGAATCTGTGCTGGTATAATTTTGCAGGTCGTTGCAGGTATACTCCTCCCTGCTCAATTCTTTTCTTATCACAGAATCTCCTTTGATAAAGTTGGGAAGTATTCTTTTCATAAAAGCAACCTCGGCAGGGTTTACATCACCCACTACATGCTCTTCAGCCTTTTTATACATTTCAATTTCAGCCTTTTCTTCCGGTGTTACCGTTGATTCATCCGGGATAGAAGTTGCGTATTTATTTTTTAATTTGTGATATACCCTTGCACCCTCATAACTGTCCTGCTTTACACTGCGTCCATCTTTACCACCCAAAAAATTCCAGCCATGTACGTCATCGATATATCCGTTATTGTCATCGTCAATTCCGTTTCCCGGTATTTCTTTGCTGTTGGTCCATAATACTGGTTTCAGGTCTTCATGCAGGGTATCAATTCCGCTGTCAATTACCGCTACCAATACCTGTTTGCTTTTTACTTTTTTAGCTTTTAAAAAATTGTATGCTCTGTTGAGACTGATGCCGTAATAACCGGTACTGTCTTTGTCTAACTGGTGCCAGTTCTTTGGTATTTCAGTGTTAGATTTTTGGCTAAACCCTGCAGCACTTACCAACAGCACTGCACTCAAGAGGATAGAAATTTTCATTTATTCTTTTTGGTTTATTTGATCTTGCAATTTATAAAAATAGGCCGATAAAAAAGTACCTGCTATAACAAAAAAACAGACATTTAAGTATTTTGTAACAACTTCTAAAGCTGCAGCAGTTTTAAGTAGTAGTGATCAGAAAAAGATAGTACAGGAGTATGACCGTTTTCAAATAATCCAAACACGCTGCTTCCGCTTCCGCTCATTGCTGCATAAACAGCTCCCTGCTGATATAATTCTTTCTTTATTGTACTTAACCCGGGGTATTTTAAGAATACAGGAATTTCAAAATCGTTAATCAGTTCTTTGTGCCACGTCTCTGGTTTTTGGGAGAGAATATCTTTGATATTTTTATGCTTTGATATTGAATGATCAGTATTTACAGATGTAGAAAAATTTAATTGTGAAAAGGCCCACCCTGTATTTACCTGTATTCCAGGATAGATCAGCAATAATTGGTAGCCGGATAATGATAGATTAATGGGTTCCAAAATTTCTCCCCGTCCGGTAGCGTAGCTTGGCCGGTCCAGTATAAAAAAAGGACAATCACTTCCCAATTGGAGGGAGTAGTTAAGTAACAGTTCTGTGGAAAGGCCGAGTTGAAATTTTTCATTGAGCAGTTTAAGTGTAAAAGCTGCATCCGCAGAACCTCCGCCTAAGCCAGCACCCATTGGAACAGCTTTATGCAAATGCATTTTTACAGATGGAATTTCAGGAAAATCTTTTTTTAAAAGATGGTACGCCTTTACGCAAAGATTGTCTGCAACATTACCATCAACGGCATTTCCAGACATGCTAAAATATATGGATTCCTTGTTATTCGGGTTGTTGTTCCGGATGATTTCTAATGCTTCTCTTAAAGGCAGGGGATAAAATACAGTGGCCAGGTTGTGAAAACCATCTTCTCTTTTATTAAGGATACGCAATCCTAAATTTATTTTGCAACCGGGGAAAACGAGCATTTTAATTGATAATTGATAATGGGGTAATTGATAATTACTGCTTTGGTATGCTGTACAAAAAAATGAAGCAATACTTAATTAACCGGACTAACAACTGGATAATAAACTTACTGGCTGGATGTATAAAACAAATATGAATTAAAAAAACTATCAATTATCAATTATCCAAGTATCAACTAAACCCAATTATTTTTTCCTGTTATTCAATTCATCCCTGATGGCAATTGCTTTAATGTAATCTTCCTGCTCCAGCACTTCATTTAAAAGTGTATTCAGTTCTGG
>JAYVLZ010000278.1:0-2529 GCA_043759175.1 Chitinophagaceae bacterium
GGTGAAATTAGCCAGGTAACGGTTGGGCAAAGGTTTCCTGTAAACAGCCTCTAATATCTCTACCGCATTGGTATTAAATTTTGCATTGAACCTGTCCATCAGGTCAGGATCAAATGTATTGTACAGGTAATATTGCACTACCCGTTTACCCAAATAAGCACCGCTACCCTCATCTCCCAAAATAAAACCAAGACCCGGGCTGTTTTTTACAATTTTTTTTCCGTTGTAATAACAGGAATTTGATCCTGTACCCAATATACAAGCCACTCCTTTTTCATTTCCACACAGTGCCTTTGCTGCACCCATTAAATCATGATCTACTGAAACGGATGCTGTAGGAAAAACTTTCTTTAAGGCCTGCTTCACTGACTTTACATTGGCAGGATTGCTGCAGCCTGTACCATAATAAAATATTTCACCAGGTAAGCTTGCTTTCATTTTAGGGCTTAGCTCTTTTTCTAATATTTGCTGAATTTGTTCAGATGTAAGGAAATAGGGACTGATGCCCTGGGTTAAAATCATTTTCTTTTTTTTGCCGTCCAGCAGGCACCAAACTGTTTTGGAAGATCCGCTGTCGGCAATGAGTTTTATGGCCATTGAATTTTAAAGTTTAGTATTAAATATAATCACATTTTTAAGGATACACAAAGTTATTGTGATGGATTTACTGTGTATGGTGCAATTTGCATAAAACAATTTCTACATAACCGGTATTTAACAAATTTTTCTGCTGATAACGATTCTTAAGTAAATACCTTTTATATAAACACGTGGGATGGTTCATCATAATTCATTTATTTTCGTGCAATAGACTAAAGTATGAATAAGAAACTGCAAGTATGGCTACCACTGCTTTTAAGTGTTGCAATGATTGTTGGTATGATGCTTGGTTACAGAATGAGGGATGCAATGCCTGGCAGAAATTTTTTTGCATTAGACAAATCTTATCCTTTGCAGGAAGTACTCAATCTTATCAGGAATAAATATGTGGACCAGGTAAAGGTGAATGATCTTACAGACACCGCCATCAATGCCATTCTTGGTAAACTTGATCCTCACTCTGTTTTTATTTCTGCAGAAGAAGTAGAAGGAGTTAATGAAGATATTGCCGGTAATTTCTTTGGAATAGGTGTGGAATTTGACCTGCTGGAAGATACCATCAATGTGATCAATGTAGTGCCGGATGGGCCCAGCTTTAAAGCAGGCATTAAAACTGGTGATAAGTTTATTAAAGTAAATGACAGTGTAATTGCAGGAAGAAAATTATCAACTGAATCTATTAAAAAATTACTGAGAGGCGGAGGCGGAAGCAAAGTTGTGGTTGAAATCCTCAGAAATACGGAAAATAAAATCATTGCCATTACAAGAGGCATTATACCGGTTAGCAGCGTGGACGCTGCATACATGATTAAGGATGATGCTGGATATATACGCCTGAATAAATTCAGCCAGGTTACTTATCGTGAATTTATGGAAAAGCTGGAAGAACTAAAAAAGCAAGGGCTAAAAAAACTGGTGTTGGATCTTAGAGGTAATGGGGGCGGTGTTTTAGATCAGGCAACAGAAGTAGCGGATGAATTTTTGGATGGGGATAAACTGATTACCTATACAGAAGGAAGCCATTTTCCCAAAAAAGAGTACAGGTGCAAAAGACAGGGTTTGTTTGAAACTGGCAAACTGGTGGTATTGTCAGACGAGGGAACTGCAAGTGCAAGCGAAATTTTGATTGGCGCTTTGCAAGATTGGAACAGGGCCACTATAATAGGAAGACGAACATTTGGCAAAGGACTTGTACAGGAGCAATACGATCTGAGTGATGGAAGCGCCTTAAGACTTACTGTAGCCAGGTATTTTACCCCAGTTGGCAGAAGTATTCAAAGGCCTTACCTAAATGGAGGAAAAGCTTATTATGATGAAATAACCATGCGCTTTCATGACGGTGAAGCTGCCAATGGTGATTCTGTAAAAAATGATACTACTAAAATTTTTAAAACTCAAAACGGAAAGATTGTATATGGTGGAGGAGGTATAACGCCGGATATTTTTGTTGCATTTGACACAAGCAGCGCAGATGCAGTCACCATGTCCAAATTATATTACAAAGGAAGTATCGGGGAATTTGCCTATAGATATTATCTTAAAAATCAGGATAAGATCAGAGCTTATAAAAACGCAGCTGATTTTGCAGCCAGTTTTAATTTAGCAGATCAGGAATGGGTATCTTTTAGTAAACAAGTACAGAAAGATTCGATTAATGTGGAAAATATTTCTCAAAAAGAAAAAAATGAATTGATGGCAAGAATCAAATCTTCAATAGCAAGGCAGGTTTGGAGAAATCAGGGATACTATCAAAGTATGAATTCGCAGGATGAAGTAATCAAAAAGGCCATGGAAATCATAATTAAATAATTTTTCATTAATAAATTCGTTAATCTTTAACTATTATAATTTTTTCAGATAATGGTTGTTTTTTGGAATCACAGAAACGTTTATAGCGTATTAATGATGGGTTTCGGTGTTGGATAATTA
>JAYVLZ010000279.1:0-9166 GCA_043759175.1 Chitinophagaceae bacterium
TGATATAGATAGATACTATAGAAAAATATAGTCAATCGATTTTACAATTTCAAGTTTGTTAAAGTAGAACTAACCAATGTGGAAAATTCAGAATCAAAATTCAAACCATTTGCCACAGCAGGAATTAACATATTAGCGATTGGCGGAGGTGCCAATGGCTACGAGTATTCCCCATCAGATACAGATCCGGAAAAAATTGTTGATTATAATCCTGTGTCTTTCGGTGCGAATGCTGGATTAGGAGGCATTTATAGTTTCAGCGAAAAAATTGGTATCAAAATAACAGCCGGTTATAATTGGCAGGGGCAGGCATCTCCCGGCCACTATGGACAGGAGTATTCACTCTATAAGGTTTTCTCCAATCATCCTTATGTTGGCGTTGGAGTAAGATTTGTAATGAATGGCAACGGCGAATAATTCGATAACATTATAATTAATAACACAACACCCGTTCCTTAGAATGGGTGTTGTTATTATCATTCCTTCAGTAATTACCAGGTGAAAAGATGGTTGAAGAGCCTGTTATTAATAAGCTCTATACAAATAACATTGCTCATATTGATGATATATTTCCTCACTGTCATTTAATAGCATTAATTAAAATGATGAGGTGCAGAATAGAATATTCCAAAACAAAAGATTGAAAAAATAATTAATATTGATTAAATCCTCTTAAAGGGATGGGAAAATTAAAAATACCATTCAGCCCAATTTTCAACTAAAATGCCTAATCTGAACCACACACTTAAAGCACAATAATTACGTTATGCATTTAGTGGCATTATTTCTGCATTAACTTAAAAAGCTTACAGCTAACACTAAAACCCTCCAATAATTAATTTAAACAGCCGAAGTAACCCACAATAAGCTTATATATCTGAACCAATTCTGATAAAAGTACTGTTTAATTAAAAATAGCATCATATTAAAAAAAGTAAAAGCAACACTTTAATAATTTTAATGAAGGAATATTTTAATTGTTTACATTATAATTTAGCAAAAATCTTTTTTAATTGCTACCAATCTAAATTAATTCGGCTTTCCCTGGCAGTTTTATATTTTACTTTCTTTATAAACTGCAACCAGGTAAATGCACAAATTAAAAGAATCGTTGCTATTGGTTCCTCCAGCACTGCCGGAAGTGGCGCTACTTCTAAAGACAGTTGCTGGGTGAGTCTTTTAAATAACTATTACAAATGCCGGTTAAATATTATAGACTCCGCTTATAATCTTGGAGTTCCCGGCATCAGTAATTATGACGCAATGCCAACTGGTTATATTCCTCCTTCATCAAGGCCTTACCCTGATGCTGTTCACAATGTAAGCAGGGCTGTTTCAATTTTAAGTAATTTATCCAATCCTGCAAATGGAGTGGTAATTGTAAATTTCCCAACAAACGGTTATATCACTTACAGCATTGCAGAAATAATGAGCAGTCTGCAAACTATTTATGATTCTGTAACACTAAGAGGCAATCGTTGCTACATCAGCACTACACAACCAAGGTGTGATGGAAGTTATAACACATCTGCTTCAAAGAAAAAACTGGCAGAGATAAAAGATTCTATTATTAACAGGTTTAACAAATACGCTCTCAATTTTTGGGATGGTATGTTTGATCCTGCAGATACCACCATATTGGCAAAATACTCCTGTGGAGATTTGATTCATTTCAACAATGCCGGGCACATGGTACTGTTTGAAAGAGTAATTGCTAAAAATATATTTGACTTACCGGTATGGTACTCAAAAGCAATGGGCAACCTGGAGTATCTTTCTACCTGGGGAAGTAATAATGATGGAAGCGGAACCAATCCTTCCAGTTTTACAACAGATAACCAGTTGTTCAATATTGTGAATAATCCATCCCCTGTAATAGCAGGCAACTGGATACTCAGTGGAAAAAATACTCAATTGATCATTGGTGATGGTATTACCCCCGTGCATCTTATTATACCTGCTAACGTTAAGGTCAGCATTGCCGGTTCTATAACCGGCAGTTGTTACTGATGGATTTCATTTACATCTATGCATTTTAGTGTTAGAACAGTGGAGCCTGTTACTTTTAGAAAAGAATCCGGCAACTGGAAGCTTGAATTTCTGCATACTGCCGAAAGGAAATAATCCTGAAATATTGCAACTGCAATTGCAATATTTATTTTCATTAACTTCAGCCGAACATTCATTTAAACAAAACTAATTGGATCATGCGTATATTCTTCAAGGTATTAATACTGCTCTTTGCAGCTTCACCACTTACTGCACAAAATAAAGCAGATCTTATTTTGATAAATGGCAGGATTTGGACCGGGGAAGATGAACCAGCTTTTACTGAAGCGGCAGCCATTGCTGGTAATAAAATATTACAGGTGGGCAAAACGGATGTGATAAAAAAACTGGCGGATAAAAATACCAAAGTGGTTGACCTGCACGGCAAATTGGTAACTGCAGGTATCAATGATGCACACATTCATTTTTTATCGGGCTCTTTAGGCTTGTCAGCAATAGATCAGTTTGAAAGTAAGACAAAAGAAGAGGCCGTAATGGCGGTTGAAACATTTGCAAAAAGCCACCCGGAAAATAAATGGCTCACCGGCAGGGGATGGCAGTACAGTCTTTTTCCCGGCGATATGCCCACCAAAGATCTGTTGGATAAAATAGTGAGCGACCGGCCGGTTTACATCAGGGCTTATGATGGCCACACGGCATGGGTAAACAGTAAGGCGCTGGAATTGGCAGGTATTAACAAGGATACAAAATTTGATGGTTTTGGTAAGATATATAAAGATACCAACGGCGAACCCAACGGTGGTTTAACAGAAGAAGCTATGGACCTGGTTTCAAAATTGATTCCCGAACCTTCAAGAGCAGAAAAATTAGAAGCACTAAGGGCCGGGATGAAATTCGCAGCCCGTCATGGTATCACTACCATACAAAATGCAAGCGGTTCGGTGGATGAATTTTCGTTGTATGAAGAGTTGCTAAAAAATGGGGAACTTACTTTAAGAGCCTCTACTGCATTTAGTGTGGATGCAACTACAACAGATGAAGACATCCGTACTTACACTGCTGTAAAAAACCGTATTGGAATGGGCCCGGTGTTAAGGGCCGGTTGTGTTAAGTTTTTTATGGATGGTGTAATTGAATCACATACCGCCGCCATGCTGGAACCCTACAGCGATGTACCATCGGGTAGTGATATGACAAATAGCGGTTTCGCCATACCGTTAGCTAAGTACCGTGAGTTGGTTACAAAATTTGATAAAGCAGGATTCCAAATATATACACATTCCATTGGCGACAGGTCGGTAAGGGAAACATTGAACGCTTATGAAAATGCACAGCAAATAAATGGAACCACCAACAGGCGGCACCGCATAGAGCATATTGAAACCAGTTCTCCCGATGATCTTCCAAGGTTTGCAAAGCTGGGTGTGCTGGCTTCCATGGAACCCATTCATGCAGACCCTGGCAGCGTGGAAGTCTGGAGTAAAGCGGTGGGTGAAAAAAGATTGCAGCATGCGTTTGTGTGGGCATCCCTGTTAAAAAATAAAGCAAGGCTGGTATTCAGCAGCGACTGGCCTGCCTGCTCCACACCCATACCCATCCGGGGATTGCACAATGCTGTTAACCGACGTACCATTGATGGAACACCTCCCAATGGCTGGGTTCCTGAACAAAGAATTTCAATCAAAGATGCGTTGATTGCATACACTCAGGGTGGGGCCTATTCATCTTTTGATGAAAACACAAAGGGGAAGATTATACCAGGACATCTTGCCGACATCATTGTTTTTTCACAGAACCTTTTTGAAATAACACCCATGGATATTTATAAAACAAAAATATTGATGACCATTTTTGATGGCAAGATTATTTATGAAGACAAAGATTTGTTGAAATAGGTCAACGATTTATTGTGACCTTAACGACAAAGAAATTTAATCTTTTAAAAGATGATAATAATAATGTTATAGGCAATTAAACAATACCTTTATAAATTATGAAACTATTTAAACTTACTGTTTTATTTTCCATTCTTAGCTTATTGCTCTTGTCATCTTGTAAAAAGAACAATGACAAGGATTCTAGTAATAATCCTTCAGGTAACTATTTCAAGCTTAATAGCGACACAAGGGCACTCGGACAAATACCGAGTAGTAAAATTACAATGGACAATGCTGCTTATACCGGACCAAATGAATGGCAACTTGCATTGGGAATTAAAACTGATTGTTATAAGATTGCAGGATTGAATAACGATGAATTTGAAATTTATATTGATATTTGGGACAACCAATTACTTAAAACAGAATATAATATTTCCGCAGGCTTTTCTGGTGGTGGTTCAACACCTGGGCCAAGCGGAACAGCTTCAATCGGCATGCGACCATTTAAAATTGGTGGAAGTGGATTAACTTTTTTTGATGCACAATCGGGTAAAATAACTATCACGAAAGATGTTAGTGGGAAACTAAAATCTGTTGAGTTTTTGAATTTACCTCTTACTCAATATAATGGAACTGAGTATGAAGCAAGTGGAAGGTTTACAGTAAACTGATAATTTAAAAAATTCAACAATAATGAAATTATGAAACGAAAAAAAGCGCTATATAATAAAGGCGACAATGAAAAGTTTGATTATTTTATTGTAGCAGAAAAAAGTGAAATAACTTTAGATAAAAATTCATTAGCATATAAATTTGACCCTGATTCGGATAAAGCTCTTTACATAGACACAGGTGCTGCACAAGGAAATTTTGACTATTTAATTGCTGAACATACTAAACATGGTGATTATATCCGAGGTATTTTGTGTGATAGTTCAGAAATTGAAATTTTGTAGACTTTCTATAGATGACCTCACAAATTTGGCATTGCCTAGGTTGACACCTTCTTTTAACTTTCACGCAACCTCATGACCCTAACTGCCTACATGGATGCTTTGTTCGATATTCTTAATTAAACGACATTGGTTTATTATCACTTTCAGCTTTCACCAATTTAATTACAACCAGCTTTGAAACTGGCGTATTACTTTTATCCGCCACGTTTGAAATTGGTACCAGCACATTGGTTTCTGGAAAATAAGTAGCAGTGCAGGTTGTAGGGATAGGGTAGGCGACTGTCACAAACTGTTGTGCTACTCTTTCTATACCATCTGTATAATTGTAAATGTCAACAATGTCACCATCTTTCAAAGCTCTTGCATTCATATCAGCCTGGTTCATCAATATTACCCGGCGTTCATTGTAGATACCCCGGTAACGGTCATTGAGCCCATAAATGGTAGTATTAAACTGATCATGACTTCGGATCGTCATCATCATTAATTCATCATCAGCTAATGCTGGTATATCAATAGTTGAAACAGAGAATATCCCTTTTTTAGAATCGGTATCAAATGTTCCATTACGATTAGCATTTGGAAGATAGAAACCACTGGGTTGCCGCACTCTTTCATTGTATTGCTCAAAACCAGGAATTGTTCCTTCAATATCATTGCGGATATGATCGTAATGCTGAAGGTAAAGATCCCAGTTCACTTTACTTTTATTACCCAACACTGCTTTTGCTAAATAACAAACAATAGCAGGCTCACTTAATAATTGTTTACTAACAGGTTCCAGTACCCCTTTTGAACTTTGTACCACCCCCATAGAATTTTCGCAGGATACAAACTGGTGCTGCCCGTTTATGTTATTCTTATCACTTCTGCTCAGGCAGGGGAGTATCAGCGCTTCTTCTCCATGCACCAGGTGACTCCTGTTTAATTTGGTAGAAACATGCACCGTGAGTTTACATTTCCTCAGTGCTGCTGCTGTAAATAAAGTATCTGGTGTAGCAGATAAAAAATTTCCACCCATGGCAAAGAATACAGATGCTTTTCCTTCATGCATGGCTTTGATGGATTCCACGGTATCATAACCATGCGCTGCTGGTGGAGTAAATTTGAAATGCTGTTCAATGCTGTCGAGCAAATTTTGTGAAGGTTTTTCATAAATACCCATTGTGCGGTCGCCCTGTACATTGCTGTGTCCACGTACAGGGCAGGTGCCTGCACCGGGTTTGCCAATACTGCCTTTCAGCAATAACAGGTTAACGATTTCCTTGATGGTATCCACCGCATTTTTATGTTGCGTTAATCCCATAGCCCAGCATACAATGATCTTGTTTTTATCTTTTAAGATGGCAGCGGTTTCTTTTATTTGTTCCATCGCAATACCGGCAGCATTGGCCAGGTATAGAATATCCTGCTGCTGTAAATGTTCAGTGAATTTGGCATAACCTTCTGTGTGTTGATGAATAAAATTTTGATCGAATACTTTGCCTGGATTGGCTTCTTCTTCCTGCAGCAATACCATTTCTATAGCCTGCAGTAAAGCCATGTCGCCATTTATTTTTACCTGCAGAAAAATGTCCGTTAGCGCTGTATCTATTCCCAGGATACCCTTTACCGTTTGCGGATTACTGAAACCCATCAAACCTGTTTCAGGTAAAGGATTGATGGAGATGATCACAGCGCCGTTGGCTTTTGCTTTTTGTAATGCCGTGAGCATACGGGGATGATTGGTGCCCGGATTTTGTCCCATGATGATGATGACTTCTGCTTTATTAAAATCATCCAGTGTTACAGAACCTTTGCCAATGCCCAGTGTTTCCGTCAATGCAGTACCACTGCTTTCATGGCACATATTGCTGCAGTCAGGTAAATTATTGGTGCCGTATTGCCTTACAAACAACTGGTATAAAAAAGCGGCTTCGTTGCTGGTACGGCCACTGGTATAAAAAATTGCTTCATTGGGAGAGGTTAATGCATTTAGGTGAGCAGCAATTTTTTTAAAAGCGTCCTCCCATGAAATGGGTTGGTAATGTGCAGCACCTTTCGGTAAATACATCGGTTGTGCCACACGGCCTTTTCTTCCTATTTCAAAATCGGTTAACCCTGCCAGTTGCCCTACTGAATGTTGTGCAAAAAAATCAGCTTCCAGTTTTTTTGCAGTGGCTTCTTCTGCTACAGCTTTAGCACCGTTCTCACAGTATTCTGCAATGCCGCTGCGTTCATCATCCGGATCGGGCCATGCACAACTGGGGCAATCAAAGCCACCTTTCTGATTCAGTTTTAATAAAGCTTTGGAACCTCTTACCACACCGGCTTCATTGAATACCTGTTGCAAACTTGTGAGCACAGCAGGAATGCCGGCCGCTACTTTTTTAATGCTGCCACGTTTTAATCCAGTTAAGTGTATTGGATTTTCTGCACCATTATTTTTTTTATTTTGCTTTGCCACAGCTAACAAATTTTGTTTGGATGATCATAATTGTCCGACTGGTCTTCAGATGAATTGTCAATACATTTAAAATCTTTTTCTATCAGTATATAAAGATCAGGATAAGAGCCATCGCTCTGCCGGTTATCTAAACTGATGACATTATTAAACGGCCAGTGAACAATCAAATTTTCAGGAATATACACAGTTAGTTGATTGATGTTAAAATCTGCTTTGATATCGCTTCCATCCACTTCTTTTTTGATGGCATAAATTAAAGAGCTGTTAGCAAAACTGGTTTGTTCTTCTATCATACCTTCTGCTGACAGCTTTTCTACTTCAGGCTTTGACAGCCTCAACCTGATTGAATTACCTTTTATTCTTAGTTTCATTTGTATAATTGATGCGGTGGGCACCGCAATAAATATTAAATTTTTCCTGCCTCAAAAATCCTATCAACGTCATATTATTTTCCTGTGCCAGTTCCACTGCCAGGCTGGATGGGGCCCCCACCGCTGCAACAATCTTTACTCCTGCCATGATGGCTTTTTGCACCAGTTCAAAACTTATCCTTCCGCTTAACAATAATATTTTATTGGTTAATGGCAGTTGATCATTCAGCATAGCATCGCCAATCAATTTATCCAATGCATTGTGTCGCCCCACATCTTCTTTTAGTGTAAGGAAATTTCCGTCCAGATCAAATAAAGCAGCCGCATGCAAACCTCCGGTGCTTTCAAATAATTCCTGTTGCCTGAGTAATTGATGTTGTAATAAATAAAATGTACTGGCAGCAACAGGAAATGCTGGTTCTTCATTATTGTAAACAGCAACCGTCTTAATAGCATCAATGCTTGTTTTGCCGCAAACACCACAGCTGGAGGTAGTATAAAAATTACGTTGTGTATTATGTAACAGAGCAGTTATTCCCTCCTTTAACGCCACCACGATCCGGTTTTCTTCATTGTTTACGTGAAGGATATAGCTCACCTGATCTTTGTTGCTGATAATGCCTTCCGTAAAAAGAAAACCAGCTGCCAGTTGGCTGTCCTGGCCCGGGGTACGCATGGTTACAGCAATGTTTTTGTTGATCCTTCCTGAAGCAGTATTCAGTTGCAACTGTATCTGCAGCGGTTCTTCCATGGCAAGTTCATCTTCCTGTTCCCTCACTTGCAGCCTGCTTACTTTTATGATGGTATGCGGCATGGTAGCTATTATTTCCATGATGACATTTTTTTAAATTAACAATGGTTTGCCCTAATTGTTTTTGCTGTTTTTAACAGCTCCCTTGTATCCTGCATTTTATTGTATGATATATACCCTTTAATCATTTGGTTTTGTAAAAGTATATGCCCAGTAAATTAATAAAAATTGCACCGGCAGCCTTACAATGGCAAGCCAGCGCCTGGGGTTATTTTCTTCAATATAATCTAACATCATTTGAATATTGGCAGGAAACACGGCAACCAATAACAAGATGATACACCATGCAGCAAACTGCCTGCTGAATGGAAAAGCCAGCATCAGCCCAAACAATATTTCAAATACCCCACTTATAAAAACCAGTTCTTTATGCAATGGAATGCAGGGTGGCATTATTTTCAAATAAAATTGCGGATGAATAAAATGATTGATACCTGCTGCAGTATATAATACAACCATTGCATATAAAGAGATTTTTTTCAATGTTCAAATATAAGCGCTGCTGTTTTATCTGTAAAGGTTTCTACTTTTTGATTATTCCTGCAAAAATTATACTGTAGGCCGTATAAATTTGTGCAAAAGAAATTTTGCCGCAGATTCGCAGATGAAAAATAAAAGAATATAAATCTGCGAATCTGCGGCTTTGTGTACTGCTATATCTGCATATTTTTATGCAGCTTACACTATAATTA
>JAYVLZ010000280.1:0-4726 GCA_043759175.1 Chitinophagaceae bacterium
TGAACAAAACATAACCACTCAACACAACAATGTTTTTTCTATTAAACATAAAGGACATGTTGCAATACTTCCCAGCTTAGGTTATAAAATAACAGCACAGCGGGAAAGGTCACCGCAAAAAGTATCACAGCAGGAAAAAGTACCAGCAGATTCAGTGTTTAAGAAACTAAACCCTTTTTTCTTATTTGGATTTTAATCACCAGCAAGTTTATATATTCATTTCTCAAGGCACAGCTATCTAACTGTGCCTTTATTTATTATAATACCCGGTTGTTTAGTTTTTAAGCTTCAATGAAATTATTTTTATATTCCTTTGGTCTTCCTACTTTAGCCAAAATAATTTTTTATCAAGTGTATGTATAAAGCAGTTTTTATAGACATGGATGGCACCCTGCTCAGGAAAGATCATACGGTGAGCAGCATTACCAGGGATACCATTCAACGATTAATGCAACAGGGTATATTGATAGTCCCTATTTCTGCAAGGCCTTTGCATGGCATGTTACCCATTACCAAATCTGTTTTCCCGGATGATAACCCGGTAGTGAGTTTAAATGGTGGATACATATTTCAACAACAGGCTGTCAGCTACCAGGCACATATCACGCTGCCCGAAACTGCGGCTGTGAATAGTGAAGTGGAAAAGCAACGGGTAACAGCCATGTACTACAGCCAGATGGAATGGTTTGCACAGGCTTCCACAGATGCGGTAAAAAAAGAACAAAAAATAACTGCTGTTCCTGTTACCATTCAACCTTTTTGCGATACGCTGACATTGTGGGAGCAGCAGCAAACAGGCCCCAATAAAATCCTCATTGCCGGTGATCCCCATGTGATACTTTCTCTTGAAAAAGAATTACTGGCAAACCACAGCGGTCAACTAAATATTTATAAATCGCAGCCCCGTTACCTGGAGGTGATGAACCTGGAGGCATCCAAACAAAAAGCCATTCAATTTTTGATTGCACAATATGGCTTTCAGCAAAATGAGATCATTGCTATCGGCGATAATTATAATGATAAAGGCATGATTGAATTTGCCGGTGCAGGTGTGGCAATGGGCAATGCGCCGGATGAAATAAAAGCAGTGGCCAATTATGTAACTGATACCAATAATCATGACGGCGTTGCCAAAGCATTGAACCATTTTTTTAATTAGTGGTACACTTTCAAAAATAATTTTTGATTAAGCAGCGATACCATTTTTTACCGCAAACATTACCAGGCCGGCCATATTGCGAACGCCGATTTTTTCGATCAGGCGTTGGCGTATGCCCTCCACAGATCTCGGACTTAAAAATATTTCTTTCCCAATTTCAGCAGCAGTTTTTTCTTCGCAGATCATTTTCAGCACCTCCAGTTCCCTTTCAGTTAATTCCACATCCGTGTTAAAAGAAGGCTTGATATGGTTTTTCATCACCAGCTTTTTCAGCAGCGCCTTATTCACCAGGTCGTTAAAATAATAACCATTTTCGGTTACGCAATAAATGGCTTTGCAAATCTCTTCGGGCTCTGCATTTTTTAGCAGGTAACCATTAGCGCCAATCTCCATCAGGTGTATGATAAACTTATCATCATCATACATGGTTACCACCAGCACTTTTATATCAGGATACTTTTTCCTGATTTCTTTGGTTGCTTCCATGCCATCCATTATTGGCATTTTTAGATCCATCAGTATCACATCGGGCATTGATATGTTAAGTGCTTCCAGCAGTTCTTCTCCATTATCTGCTTCCAGCATCACATCAAAATTTTCATCTGCACCCAGGCCTACTTTAAGACCATCCCTGAAAATTTTATAATCATCTGCAATGGCTATTTTAATTGGACTTTTCATATAGTTAACTTTTTTGGAATGAAAAGAAATATGGCATACTTATCTTCTTTTTTAATGAATTCAATACTTCCTTTTAACAGGATCAGCCGGTTCTGGATATTACGCAACCCCATGCCGTCTGTTTTAAAACGCAATGATTCAAAGTCGTGCTGTGTGAGGCCCCTGCCATTGTGTTCAATGCTGATGAATAACATATTATTCTCAGCCCTGCTGTTAACATTTAATTCTGTGGGCCTGGCATGTTTCAATATATTTTGTATCAGTTCCTGCACCAGGCGGTAAGTGCTGATATCTCCTTCTGCATCCTTAACGGAATACCTTTCATCCAGGTTAATATTGGTATGGATCATGTTGCCTGCAGTTATTTTTACAAAATGCCGTATGGCTTCATTCAATCCAAATTCTTTTAAAATATTGGAATGAAGATTATGGGAGATAGAACGTACTTTTTGTATGGCCTCATCCAGCAATTCTTTTGACTTACTATGAAGCCCTGCTTCTTTTTCTGAAAGATTATTGCTATTGATACCGGCAACATGCAGTTTGGCAGCAGATAATATGGCTCCTACCTCATCATGCAGTTGTTCGGCTATGCGGTGCCGTTCTGTTTCTTCACTTCTAACTGCACTTTCAATCAGTTGGTTTTGCTGTTCTTCTTTTAACTGCTGCACACTTTGGTGATACTTTATTTTTTTACGTTGCGACAGGATCAGCACCACAAAAAAACTTCCGAACAACAGTATCATTACAACACTGCCGATAATAAAAAGGTCAATATCATTAATGGCTGACAGCATAGAAATATCTTGCAATAAAAATACAAAGTAAACAATAAGCAACATTGTGAAGATCCCAGATGCCAATAGCAAAGTCCTGGAATTTTAAAGACAATGTTTTATAAAAAAGAAAAAGCGGGAAACTGATGACTGTATAAATACTGATGCCGGTGACTAACCAAAAAGTGGCATCTTTTTTATCAACAGAAGTGTCCTCCTGCATTAGCAGGTTTACATAATACAACAGACAGAAAAACAAAATGCCACCGGCTTCCAATCCTAACATACGGCTGCTGAAACTGGTAATGCGTTCAAAAAAAATAAAATTTACCTGTGAGATTATGATGAATGCGACCAGCAGTATTTTTTTAAAACTATATAAAAAGGGTTGTTTGATATTTATAAAAAACCAGCTGAATAATATAAACCGGATGATGGAATGAATGTTGTAAAAAATAATATTGTCACCGGGTGTGGAGGAAAAAGAAAATACCAGCCGCTTTTTCCAGAAATAATCCTGGAGGAAATTTAACAGCAATGCAATACATACGTATATGGCAACAGGCCTTGCATCAGCAGGTATCTTTTTTACCCACAGCAATACTCCCAGCGGAATCAGCAGGGACCATACTTCACTCCAGTCAATAATTTCTTTTAGCCAGTGATTCATGTATTAAAATTATTGTGCGTAAGCCCGTGCCGGTGGACAGGGATTGAACTGTTGATAAACTGCGTCGATTGGTATTGGTATATTACTGAAATTATAAGCCACAGCCCTGTATGCTATATATTTATTATCAGCAGGATATAATACTGGCTTTAAAACAAAATAAGCCACTCTTGGTATTGACAATAAACTATCAATTTGTTGTTTACTTATTTCATAAGATGACATAGGTTTATCACTTGCAAAAGCAACACTTCCGCTATATATCCCCAGCAGATTGCTATAGCCAGTTGGAAGACCGGCTGTCACTTCAATATAGGGTGTTAATGTAACCTTATCTCTGCCCACGGCTGTTTGCAACTGGCTTGTTAAAACCAATCTTTTAAAATTCATATTTAGCCTTGCCAATGTTGCCACATCTAATTTTACATTCACATAATTTAGCTGAGACTGGGGTAATAAGGCATAAATGGCAACAATTACTGCACCTGCAAATGCAATAACAATTCCTGCCGCAGCTGTTTTGCTTAACTTCATAAAATTATTTTTAAGGTTAAAAAAGGGTGGTGAGGAAGTAAGCAAACAGTTTACCTGGTGTAATCAGGCTTTTTAAAGTTAATAATTTTTAAGAGATTATTTACGTAGATATACGCATCCGGCGAAAAAAGAAGTTCTACCTATCCACAACCAGAATACAAAGTGGTACTACCTGACTTTATTTTTAGGTATTTGCCACCTTGTTTCAGGGGCATTGTTGAAGCAAAATTTGTGTTATAAAAACACAGATCATGAACAACAATCCCCTCCTCCAGCTCATTATTTTTTTCACATTATTTATTGGGCTGTACAAAACAAAAGAATACCATCAGGCAATTGCAGTACCCACTCCGGCTGAAGCAAAAGCACCAGTACAAAACAAACAAAATGCAGAATCTGGTTTCTGGTGGTTAGCATCGATAATTACCGACGATAGTGCTGCCGGCCAGCATGACCATAAAGATGCCAAACTGCATTATTTGGATTTTGACCGCATACGCAGAAGGCCCTCCGGATTTTCTATCAGGTGTGCCTGTGTAAAATTATTACTGTTAATCATTTACCTGTCCCTGCTGCTTTTTATGCTGTGCCATTTTCTTCATGTATGCATGGCATGAGACTATTGCCGTTTTCTTTTTTCAAAAGAAATTATATAAATGGAAAATAAAAGAATAACGGCATTGGTACAAATCAAAATATTGTTGCATTTGCTGCGGTATTTATTTATCTTTCTTAGATAAATAAATACATGCCTAAAAGTGGTCGGTGAGGACACCATAGCCGTCAACTTAAGGATTTTGACGGGTGATATCAGAGCCGTAGGCTCGGTAGATATTGTAACAACGGATTTCAATCCGTTGATTAAAGCATCAAGTTAATAGAGAGCCGTAGGCTCGGCTTATATAA
>JAYVLZ010000281.1:0-12374 GCA_043759175.1 Chitinophagaceae bacterium
ATACAAATCGCAAACAGTATATAGAGGCAAAGGTGGCGAGTCTGGAGAAGCAACTAGCAAAACTGAAGGCAGCAGCCTAAAGAGTTATATAGTAGAGGAAGGGTGATGAGGCTTTCAATCCATTAACTTTGACAAAATTTTTAAAAAATCATGTTACAGATCAATTATATCCGCCAGCAAACAGACTTGGTGAAAGAGCGTCTATCAGTTAAAAATTTCGGTGACCTTTCATTAGTGGACAGCATTATTTTATTGGATGAGCAGGTGCGTAAATTAAAAGTGGAAAGCGAAACCCTTCAGGCAACCATGAATACCGCAAGTAAAGAAATAGGTATGCTCATGGGCAACGGTGAAAAAGAAATGGCTGAGCAAAAACGCAGTGAAGTAACCTCACACAAAGCATCTATTCAGCAATTAAACGAACAATTAAGTATAGCCGAAAAACAACTGCAGGATGAATTGGTAAAATTGCCTAACCTGCCACATATTTCTGTACCCAAAGGAAAAACACCGGAAGAAAATGAAGTGGTAAGAGAAGGTGGTAATAAGCCTTCTTTATATAATGGTGCTGTTCCTCATTGGGAGCTGATAAAAAAATACGACCTCATCAATTTTGAAACCGGTGCTAAAATAACCGGCAGCGGTTTTCCTTTGTATAAAGGCAAAGGCGCTAAACTGCAACGTGCATTGATACAATATTTTTTAGATTACAACACCGCCGCAGGTTATACAGAATATTTACCACCACTGATGGTAAATGAAGCATCTGCATTTGCTACAGGCCAATTGCCGGATAAAGAAGGGCAGATGTATTTTGCCACAGCAGATAATTTTTATTTGATACCAACTGCAGAAGTTCCGGTAACCAATATTTACCGGGACGAAATTGTAAAAGAAGCGGACCTTCCAATAAAGATGACAGCCTATACTCCTTGTTTTAGAAGAGAGGCCGGCAGCTTTGGTGCTGATGTACGTGGACTGAACAGGGTACACCAGTTTGACAAAGTTGAGATCATCCAGTTAGTGCATCCTGATAAAAGCTATGCCGTGCTGGAAGAGATGGCGCTGCATGTAGAAAAGCTATTGCAAAGCTTACAGTTGCCTTACCGCATTTTGCGTTTATGCGGCGGGGATATGGGCTTTGCCAGTGCCCTCACGTATGACTTTGAAGTGTACAGTGCAGCCCAGCAAAAATGGCTGGAAGTAAGTTCTGTAACCAATTTTGAAAGCTACCAAAGCAACCGGCTGAAGGCACGTTTTAAAGACGGAAGCGGCAAAACACAACTGGTGCATACGCTAAATGGTTCTTCATTGGCACTTCCCAGGATTGTAGCTGCTTTGCTGGAGAATAATCAGGCCGAAGATGGGATTGTGTTGCCGGAAGTATTGCATCATTATTTTGGGAGTGGGGTTGTAAATTGATTGTTGCAGTAAAGGTTGCCAAACTTAATAACCAATAATTTGCTCATCCGGTTTAAAGCATACTGATATGAAATTATCTGCCTGCACCCAAACCATTAAGCAATTAAAAGCTGCCATACTTGCCAGCAGGTACAAGGCTGCTGCATTGGCCAACAAAGAATTACTAACATTATATTTAATGTTGGGAAACTAATAACTGAAAGAGCAAAACAAGGCAAATGGGGCGATAAAATATTAGAGCAACTCTCCAACGATTTGCAGCATGAGCTACCAGGTTTAAAAGGCTTTTCGGCTACTAACATTAAACGGATGAGACTGTTTTATCAGCAATGGAATGAATGCTTCGCAATTAGTCCGTTACCAACGGCCCAATTACAAAAAACAAAGAAAAAAGAAACTTCATCAAACAAAACTTAAATTAGTCAGTCGGCAACTGACCAAATTAGTCTGACACTGTCGGACCAATTGATACAACAGTTTTTCTCCGTAAGTTTTAGTCATCATTACGAGTTGCTGGTAAAAACAAAAGGGCTTGAAGAACGCCAATTTTACATATCCAAAATAGCAACAGAATTTTGGTCGCTTGAAACTTTACGCCACCACCTTAATAATAAACTGTTCACAAAAAAAGGCACCCTGCCCAATAATTTTTCAACCGCCATTACCAATGAAAATTTAAGGGCAAAGGCATTACAAAGTTTTAAAGATGAATACCTGCCCGACTTTATAAACATTGAAGACCCAGGCGAAGAAGATGAACGCCTGATAGAAAATGAAATAGTAAGGAACATTAAAAAATTCCTGATGAGCCTGGGGCCGACTTTGCTTTTATAGCCAATCAATACCGGCTGGTGGTGGATGATAAAGAATACTTTGCCGACCTGCTATTTTTTAACCGCAAGCTGCAATGCCTGATGGCTTTCGATTTATTAAAGAAAGGAAAATTTAAACCTGAGTATGCAGGCAAAATGAATTTCTATCTTTCAGCACTGGATGAATACATCAAACAGCCGCATGAACTACCTGCCATTGGTATCATTCTTTGCAAAAAAAAAATAATAAAACAGTAGAATTCTTTTTCTGGGATATGCATAAACCCATGGGTGTATCCACCTACAAAACCAGCAGCCAGTTACCAAAGCAATTTAAAAATGCATTGCCTGATGCGGAGACGTTTAAGAAATTGATGGGGTGATTGGCAGATTGACTACTACAAAAAATTAAGCCTTCTTCTTTTTAACAGGCAAAGCAATTTGCAAACTTGCTTTAAGGCCGGCAATTTCTTTTTGCATTTTATTGATGATGCTGGTTAATCCTTCGATGTCGCTTTTACTGGCAAAGCCGATTGTTTTATGGGATTCTTCCACTTTGCTTGATGAACTATATTTCTGAAAAAAATAGGTCATATCCACTTCTAAGATTACAGCTATCTGTCTCAATTTTTTAACCGATATTTCTGTTGGGCCACTTTCTATTTTTGAATAGGCTTTCGGTGTAATACCTAAATCTAAAGCAACATCGCTTTGCGTATTATTCCAAATAGTATATTTTTGAGTTGATCAGATAATAATTACTGCCCTCACTTAAAGAAAAGGAAAGAGCCGGTAACCCTTTAATTAAAATCACGGGCTAATTCAAATGCAAATCGTTCATAAAATAGAATGAAAAATATAACTATACACGACAGATAATTTTAATGGAATGTTGGCAAAAGGAACTCCGATACCAGATCACTTCAAGGAAAAACTCTTTTTGACCACTCAAAAGGAATACGAATTACGCTATGCAGGTAAGATGCGTAAAGAGGATTTGCTTGCAGACCAAGACGGAACTTTTCCAGTGCCTTTGAAAGTTGAAAAAATTTACAATGGTGAAAGAGAAAAATACAAAGACGGTTGGCGAAACATGATTGTGCTTGGCGACAACTTAGAGTTTCTTAAAACCTGTTACGCAAACAAAGACGAACTCATACGCAACAAAGTAAAGGGGAAAGTAAAACTCATTTACATTGACCCACCTTTTGGAACTGGTGATGAATACGATGGCAACAGCGGACAAAAAGCATATCAAGCAAAAATTAAAGGTCATTTACTTTCACCGGGTATTTCTTTTTCAATGTTTCAATCCATTTCGCTTCCAGGAAATTCTGATAATCATTAATCACCAATCCCCTTGCTTCATCAAAACTGCGTTGCTGGTTAGCAGGATATAGTTTGATAATTTTTACAAAGCTGCTGGTGTTATCGCCTGCATTCAGCAATGGAGTGGTGATGATACCTTCTTTTAAATCTGCCCCTGCAGGGGTTTGCAATTGTGTTACTTCATAACGGCCCGAATCTGCCTGTATTTTGCCATCACTTTCTTCGGCTATCTGCTTCCAGTTTTTTCCTGATTGTAATGATGTGGTTGCTTCTTCAGCAGTTTTTGCATTGTTACAGCTGAAGAGATAAGCATCAGCGCTTTCAGCCCATTGATATTTTGCTTTGTTGGCATCATAATATTTCTTTAGCCCAACACTGTCATTAGATGCTTTGCTCCAGATCTTTCTTTCCATGATCTCAAAAAGGATATTCCCTTCTTTAAATTCCTGCAATTGATATTTAAAATCTTCATTGAATTCTTCCAGGTGCTTGCGGTAATATTCAATGGTGATAGTGGAAATATATTTATCCAGTAATGCTTCATTGCTTTCTCCTTTATACACATCAGCGTTCAGTTTATAATCCTTTATAAAATTCAGCCAGTCCCTGCCGGTAACTTTCGATTTTGCGAAAGAAAAAATGGGTATTTTACTGATGGGGTAATTCTTTACTGTTCCATTTGCCGCCACGCTGTCTGCATACCTGAACAGCTGTGCATCTTTCACCAGCGAATTTCTTTTAAATCCTGTTTTAGCCATGATATCTTTTGTGAATTTTGCCCTGGCAATATTGATCCTGGCATCCTGTGTTACCCTTTCTTTTAGTTCACCCATATAGGTTTCATCCAGTTTATCTGCAGGTGTGGGGCGCTGTTGTAGCCGCTTTACAATATGAAAACCATAACCTGTAAAAATGGGTTTACTAATATCTCCATCTTTTTTCAAAGCAAAAACTGCTGTTTCAAAAGGCAGTTCATATTTGCCTGTTCCAAACACGGGTACTTCACCACCGTTCTGATAAGTAAGCCTGTCATCACTGTATTTTTTTGCCAGTTCAGCAAAGTCTCCCCCAGACTGCAATAGACTATAAATTGAATCTGCCTTTTTCTCAGTTTCTTTTAAAACCGGACCACTTACATCCGGGGGTATGGCCAATAAGATCTGTGCCACTTTCCATTGCCCGGCACTTTGCCTTTCTTCCACATTTTTAAATACATGCAGGGCACTCTTTGTTCTGTAAACTTTACTGATGCCACCCGGCTTTAAATTATAAACCAGTGTTTCAATATCATACGGTAAAGACAAGGCTGTGATGTAGCCCATATCTGTTCCTTTGATTGGGATGATTTTTTCTTTGATCTCATCTACCAGTTCATCATAATTTGTTTTGCCTTCCATCAGTTCTTTAACTACCGCATTCATTGCATTATAGGCTTTCATGCTGTCTTCTGCATTCATCTTGGTATTGATGGGCACGGAAAAATGTAGCAGGTGAATATCTCTCTGACTTCTTTCAAAAGCTTCATTTACCAAAGCATTCACCGTTTGCTCATCAATCAGGTAACCTTCTTCCAGCTGGCCACGAAAATTTTGAACATCATATTGAATCTGCTGCAGCGTATCAAGCCTTAGCGCTTTTGCTTCTTTTACCTTTAGTTTAAATTTGATGTATAAATCAAGATATTCTTTTAATGATTGTTCTTTATCCGCAACGGGGGTTTTATTCTTATTATATGCCCTCAAGAATTCTTCTTTACTAACCTGGTTGGTACCATAAGTAAAAAGAGTTTGAGAAAACCCCTGCGCTGTTAAAAGCCCCGCTATCAAGAGCATTAAAAATTGCTTCATCATAATTTCTTTAGTTGGTTTTTGCTTTCCATTTCACCTGCATTAATTCATCCAGCTGCTGCCAGGTTAATTTTTTTCCAATGATCCGTTTCTCTTTGTCTAATAAAAATAATGTCGGCGTCATGGTAACATCATACAATTGACGATAGCTGGGCTTCTGCGATGCTTTTTCTGCTTCTTCCATTTCTTTCGATTGGTAAACATTGATCCAGTCTCCAATATTATGTTCCCTGATATACTGTTTCCATACCGTCTTCATATCTTCTTTTGAATCTGCCGAGAGTACAGCATATATTTTTACATTGTGTTTTTCCCAGCTTGCTTCATAAATGGAATCCAGCCTTGGTACTTCTTCTTTACAGTGGCCGCAGTTAGGATCCCAAAAGATAACAACGGTATAATCCGCTTCTACATTATATAAAGCTGCGGCTTTTCCGGCAGTATCCAGCATTTCAAGGTCGCCGGCCTTGGCGCCAATCAAATTTGCCATCAGCATATATGCCCTTCTGCTGATAGTTTCCATCTGCTTTTCATTTAGCCAGCTGGTAAGGCCCTTGCTATGATATTTTTCAAACAGGTGAACAAACACCGCATCCTGGCCCATATATTTTGGATTGATGTATTCATCGGTCATCCAGTTTAAAATAAATTTATACATCTCGGGGCTGCTTCTTGCCAGCAGTAATTGATAATCTGCTTCTTTAATGATCGAATCTGGATGCTGCACAATAATTTCCCGGTAATATTTTTCAAACTTGGGCAGGAAAAATGGCGATCTTAGGATACGGTCATCCATAAATGTTACACCATCCCAGTAATGCGATTTGTAGTGATAATAATTTTGCAGGGAATCATTGCGGTCCTTCGGGCTTGGATTGAGTAAGGGCGCTTCTTTCATAGCACTCAACACGGCAGTGAGCATTGATTGTGGTTGTGTCTTGATGATATTCTCCCGGTATTCATTTAAGTCTTTGTTCAGCTTATTGTAATTAGCTTCATGCAGTAAAGAATCTTGTTTGGTTTTTGACTGGCTGTATGCGGTACGCTCAGTTTCCCATTGCTTTCCTTTTACCGCCATCGTTTTTTGATATTGTTCAAACAGGATATTTTCCTTTGATCCCGTGATCACCGTTTTATTCAGCAGGTCAGTAGTATCAATCTTAACATTAATTACCTGTTCCTTATCTACAAAAAAATCCACCAGCTTACTTTTGCCCGGCAGCACCATTGCATAAATACCCGGCAATAGTTTTCTTTTAGCCTGGAATATAGCGGTGCCATTATTACTTACAGCAGCAGAATCTTCTATGTTTAAATTTTTACCCATGTGGTAAGTGAGGTAGGCAATACCGCTCTTATACTGCGGTGCCTGCAGGGTAACTTTATAGCTTTGAGCATGTACACTTAAAAAGGCAATGGATAAAAATAGTGTGAATAGTTGTTTCATATTTTAGTTTGTGCAGCAACAAAAATATCTAAAACGAATGGTTTAGCAGCATATTATAAAAATGAAGATTTTAAAAATTACAAATCGTTAACAAAACAGACTGTACTATTTTTGCCGCTGTGAAAAGAAAAAAATTTGTATTGGAAAAGGTATTGGTTACCAGCTATGCAGCCGAAGGAAAGTCATTGGCAAAAATTGATGGTAAAGTAATTTTTATTGAAGGCGCTGTGCCTGGTGATGTAGTGGATGTATTTGTAAGCACCAATAAAAAAGACTGGGGCGAAGGAAAGGCCACTCATTTTCATGAATTATCCAAAGAAAGGGCACAACCTTTTTGCCAGCACTTCGGCACCTGCGGCGGATGCAAATGGCAGATGCTGCCTTATGAAAAACAATTGCAATACAAACAGCAGGAGGTAGCCCAAAATTTTAGACGAATCGGTAAGGTAGAATTGCCGGAGATGATGCCCATTGTTGGAGCAGATGCAACGAAATATTACCGGAATAAGCTGGAGTTTACTTTTAGTAATAAAAGGTATTTGACTAGTGAGGAGATAAAGACACTGCCCCCTCCAAACCTCCCCGCAGGGGAGGCTTCAGACCCTGCTGATGCAAGAACTTTTTCTGATAATCAGGCAGCCACTTTTACAGAAATAAATGAAGTTAATAATTCGCAGGCTCCAAAAGCCTCCCCTGCGGGGAGGTTGGAGGGGCTCGCCCTTGGCTTCCACGTCCCCCGGATCTTTGATAAAGTAATCGACATTCATGAATGTTATTTAATGGATGAGGTGAATAATCAAATACGTGATGGCATCCGTGATTTTGCAAAAGAAAATAATTACTCCTTTTACGATATCAGGCAACATACGGGCTGGCTCCGCAATATTATTATCCGCTATTGCGAAACAGGAGAATTAATGGTGAATATTGTCCTGGGATTTGAGGCAAAAGAGGAGAGAAAAAAACTGCTGGACTTTGTGCTGCAGAAAGTCCCTTCCATCACCACATTACTCTATACCATCAATCCTAAATGGAACGATACCATTTATGATCTTTCCCCACAAGTGTATTTTGGTAAAGGATATGTGATAGAGAATTTATCCACAGGACCCAGTGGGGAAGACTTTAAATTTAAGATCGGGCCAAAATCATTTTTTCAAACCAATACCAAACAGGCGGAGAAACTGTACAGCATCACAAGGGATTTTGCTGGATTGACAGGCCATGAAATTGTATATGATCTTTATTGCGGTACCGGCAGCATCGGCATATTTGTAAGCAGGCTGGCAAAAAAAATTATCGGGGTAGAAGTGGTGGCGGAAGCCATTGAAGATGCAAAAGAAAACGCAGCGCTCAATGATATTACCCATGCTGAATTTTTTGCAGGAGATGTAATTAAAATTTGTGACGATGAATTCTTTGCACAACATGGCAGGCCCGATGTGATCATCACCGATCCGCCAAGGGCAGGCATGCATGAAAAATTAGTAATTAAATTATTAGAAATAGCAGCTCCCAAAATTGTGTACGTTAGCTGCAACACTGCCACACAGGCCAGGGACCTGGCATTGCTGAATGAAAAATATGCGGTGGGAAAAATCCAGCCGGTGGATATGTTTCCGCATACACATCATATAGAATGTGTGGTGTTGCTGCAGTTGAGAGAAGGCCTTTCAAAATGAAACTTTGTTTGACTACAAATACAAATGCATAGATGGAACTAAGTTTAAAAAACTATAAAACCGTTTTACCAAAGGAACTGCTGAAACTGGCAGCAAAAAATACCGTAAGGGAATGTGATGAAACTGAGAAAGGCCACTATGTGGCGTATGTGGATGATGGCGGTGAGAGTTATGATATCTCCCTTGTAATTGCATCAGGAGGTGAAATAAAAACCGCTGAATGCGACTGCAAAAACAATCAGCATTTTTGCCGCCATAAAATTGCTTTGCTGCTATTTATTGCGGGGGAGAAAAAAGTAAAAACAACCATAAAGGCCAAAATAAAAACCAGTAAAAGCGATGCCCTGCTGGAAGATGCTGCCCTGCATGAACTTAAAGACTGGGTAAGAAATTTATTAATAAAGAACTCTGATATTGAACTGGCATTTATCCATCATTTTTCTGCAAAGCATCACCAGTTTACCCCGGAAGAAATAGAAAAAATTACCAATGACGCCTTGAAAGCAGTGGTAAAAAATAAAAAGAATGTTGACCCGACACAGTTGAAAAAAATTATTGAGTTGTGGACAGACATCCATACCCCCATTGTGCAGCAATACCAGGCTGGTGCAGCAGATGAAGCTATGTTTGGGTGCTTTCATTCATTGATTAACTGTTGCATGGAAACACAATATAAACTGAATGTGAACAGCAAGAAAATACCTTCTTATGTAGATGGGTTACTTAAAGCTTGTGTAGAAACAATAGTGGGTATTTATGACGATACTGCATGGGCTGCAGCCACCGGTTATTTTATCAGTCATATCCCGGATGATTATAACAGTGTAAGGTTTTATTACCTGCAGCACCTGCAAAATATTATTAGTGTAAGCAGCGATGAAAGAAAAAGACTATTGGTAGATGAAATAGTAAAGCTGTACACAAAAGTGAAACCACATAATATGACCTATAGCGCTGCTTACACACAAAAAGTGTTTGACATAGTGGAGGAGCAGGGCCTGTTTAAAAAATATTTTACCGTTTTTAAACCTGTTGAATGGAGCAATGCGTACAATGAAAAACTCATCGGCCTGCTCATTGAATTAAAACAATATTCCCTTGCAGAAAAATATTGCAACGCACAAATTGCAGGCAATTACAAAGAGGAATACAACATACCTTATCTCGAATTATTAAAGAAAATTTATACCGTCACCAATAATGAAAAAGGGCTTGCAGATGTGCTGGCCACATTGTTTCCCTACACCTTTCATTTTGAAGATTATCTTTTTATAACAGCCCGGATGACGGATGAAGAAGAAAAGAAAAAGTGGCGTACGAAAATGTTGTCGAAGGCAAGAAACTCCTCCCGGAATTACAACAACGGCGCCATGCAGTTTTGTTTTCAACTGGCCGACTATGAAAAGAAATACAGCAAGATGATTGAGTATATTGATTCCCGTGCACCCTACAGCCTCGTCTTACAATATTTTGAACCGATGGCCGCCACCGATAAAAATGGTTTATTTAAAAAGCTGGTTAATAAAAGTGAAGACTTTGGATGGGGTATGCAGGAGAGAGAAGATACAACAGCTATTTTTCCTGCTTTGTTAACCGCCATGCTGAAAATATATACAACGGGTTATTTAAACGCTGGTATAAAACAATTAGAGAAACCTGGTTGGTTTTACAGGACAAACAGTTTTATTGCTTACGTGAAGAAAAGTTTGGGAATGAAGGATGGAGAGTAAGCAGGATTTTAAGGTTAGTAATATTTTTTCCTGTCGCCTGTAAGTTATTCTATTATCATGGTGCAGTTCAAACTCCAGCCGTTTTATCCCCCAAAATTTGAAACCCTGAAATAGCCGTACAGCCCCCGGAATATCTTCCCAGCATTCACCCTTAATATCTTTTAAATCCAGGTTTTGACATGGGTATTTTTTCTTCATGCTTGCTTAGAGTAATTTACTTTATCCCATTAGGAAATTATTGGTGCAGTGAAAATGGAGCTTTTTTATTTTTTAATTCTTTTTATATCTTCTTCAATTTCTTTAAGGCTCTGCTCTTTTTCTGTTACTTTTTGTGCAAGCTTGTATTTCTCAAACTCCTCATTCGATTTTTCTACCGCTGCTTCGTGGCTTATTTTTCCTGCATGGGTTAATAATTCCCTGCCGTTGAGTTGTAAAATACTGTCCAGCCTGTTTATCCAGTCCTGCATATACATGGGTGTACGCTGCTGTGCCATGGTTTCGGCAAAGGCCAAATATTGCTCCACCAATAAACCCAATAATTTTATCTCCTCTTCTTTTAAATAATTTTTGGCAATGCTTATGTCTGTTTTTTTAATGGCGCCAGTATTCTTTTTATCGAAAGATTGCATCCCTAATAATGGCAAGCTGGCATCTGTCCTGCGATAGACAAGTTCAGCCGCTGTTTGCTCACTGATAGCCCACAACAATTTATTTTGCACTATTTTAAAAAAGGCAATGGTCTTTTCATCCTTTGCATCGTAATCAATACTGGTGGTGTAGATGTCTTTTATTTTTTGATAGAAAAACCTTTCAGACAGGCGTATTTCCCTGATGCGTTCCTGCAACTCATTAAAGTAATTCATGGAATTGCCCGTTTTAAAACGGTCGTCATTCAGGGCAAAACCTTTTATGATATATTCTTTAAGGCGTTGCGTTGCCCAAATACGGAACTGTGTGCCTTGCGGCGATTTTACACGGTAGCCTACAGAAATGATTACATCGAGGTTGTAGTGTTCCAAATCCCTCACTACTTCTCTTGTTCCTTCCAGCCGAACTGTTCGGAAATTCCGAACAGTTGCCCCCGGCTCTAATTCGCCTTCTTCAAAAATATTTTTGGTGTGTTCGCTAATGGTGCTTTTTACTTTGCCAAAAAGGGCTGCCATTTGCTCCTGCGTAAGCCACACCGTTTCTTCCTCCAGGCGAACATCTATTTTGATAGTCCCTTCCTGGTTCTGGTATAATATAATTTCGCCTGTGTTCATGTTGTTGAATTGTATTGAATGCAGATTTAAAAAATCTTGTTATTAGTTTTCCCTTTTTAATGGAAGCAGCAATTTCAATTGCAAGATAATTTTTTAATACTAAAGTATTTAGTTTTGTTGCTGGGGAAATTATTATCTTAGTTTTTTAAATCTGAAATATGAATAAGGAATTAACAGCCTCTGCAAAAAGTTTTGTGGAAGAACTTACATGGCATAATGTTGTGAAGGAAGGTTTGAAAAGTGATGTTGCTTTTAGCAAAGAGCATGTTGATAATAATGCAGCAGTAAGAAAGATGCTTAAGAAACGTGGGGTGAAAACTGATTCCCTTACTGAAGGATGAGGTATTACGAAATATCTGTTGAGCTGATAGGTTATAGCGTTGAAAGTAAAATATAAATCTAATTAGGAGCTTTAAAACTTATGGCAAACTTTCAAGAAATAGAATCAGCCTTAATAGCTATAAATGAAACATCATTTCAGGAACTCTGTGATGATTATCTTTTTTGGTCCGAGGAAGAATATCCTGATATGAATCGCCCTGGTACTCAAAAAGGAAAAAAGAAAACTAAAAAGGGTACTCCTGATACTTTTTGGATATTGCCAAACGAAAAGTATGTATTTGCAGAATACACAACGAAAAACAGAAAGGATGGGAAAGTAGCATTTCTAAAAAAGTTAAAAGACGATTTAAAAAAATGTATATCGCCAGCCATAACTAATATTGAACTTAATAAAATACAAAAAATAATTCTTTGCTTCAATTCCGAAATTCTTCCTGGCGAAATTGAAGAATTAAAAAAAGTGTTATCCAAAACAAGGATAATACTTCAAATCAAAAGCCT
>JAYVLZ010000282.1:0-17236 GCA_043759175.1 Chitinophagaceae bacterium
AAACCTAAGGGTACTATCCATGAATAAACAATGGGATAAAGTAGTGGCGTTGATTAAAAATGCAGCTTAACTAAATCCCCGACAATTATAAATGCACCCATTTAAATCAGTAACAAAATATTTATCAATTAAAAAATCAGCGTTTATCAATGCAAGTATTCAAATAGTTAAAATAATTTAAAATCACATCATTAAATGTGGACAGGCATAAAAAAAATTCCGTCTGCTGCAGACGGAATTTTTCAAAATTTTCAAAAGGGACTAATATTTTAAAACAGTTTTAGAATCTAAGACCAGCGCTCAATGCAATTACCTGGTTTCTGTATGTTGGTGTTGTGCTGCTGCCATCACCATTGTTTTTCTGGAAATCCAAACTGTACCGAAGATCAAATACAATAGGACCTGCAGCAGCTTCTAAACCTATTACTCCACCTAATATATTTTTTCTGAGGCTATTATTATCCTGATCAACCAATTGCTCATGCGATGTATTGGCAATTGTATATTTTGTTTTTGTAGAGGTAAGGAAAGAAAACTGTGGCCCTATCAGAATACCAAAGTTTTTTGAAGGCTTGAATTTTGCAAGCAGTGGTACTTCTATAAAATTAGTTGTCTGCTTGTACTCATAAGGAGTAGTCAAATAAGTGCCGGAAGCTTTATATCCCTTTTGTGAATATTGTAGTTCTGGCTGAATACTGAAAGCTGGAATAATTGGGATTTCTAAAAATACTGCCGCATTGAAGCCAAGCTTTGCGCCGGTAGAGATGTCAACATCTCCGCTCTTGATTAAGTTAGAGGAATTTACACCTGCCCTTACACCGAGATGTACCCCATCTTTTTCTGAATGATCAGAAGTTTTATACGATGATGATGACACTGATTTTGTATAACTGGTATCAGTGGTTGTAACAGTTGTATCTGTTTTTGTAACAGTGCTTTCTGTTTGTGCATTTACTTTAATGACACCTGCCATTAATAATGCTGTTGTGGTGATCCAAATTCGTTTCATAAAGTTTTTATTTTTTGTTTAGTTTAAGTTTATGAAAATGATATGCCAAATAATGAAAAGCAATATCACAAGCTTATTTCCCTGATCTTTATTTTTATGACTGGTTATTTTTGGCGAAAGCTTTCCACGAAAGGGGATTTGATTACACACAGGAAGAATTTAATTATGATATAGACACGCCTAAAATATTTTATAATACTTTTCAAATTTATTATCTCACAAATGATCCTTTGAACTCAATACTTCTTATTTTTATCAAAGTAGCTATTGCCCATAAAGAAAAACCAATACTTGCTTTACTCCCTTTTAAAAATATATGCCAGGCTGGTCATCAATATCTTTTGCAGAAAGATACAGATCACAAACAAACAACTGCTAAGCAGTAAGGGTCCATTGATATTGGCTGTTAATCATCCCAATTCTTTTTTAGATGCTGTAATATTAGATACGTTGTTTGATGAGCCGGTTTATTCACTTGCAAGAGGCGATGCTTTCAATAATAAATGGATTGCCCTTATTTTAAGGGCTTTAAAAATTTTACCCGTTTACCGGGAACGGGAAGGTAAAGAACATCTCCACCGGAATTATCACACTTTTGATGCCTGCTTAGAAATATTTAAAAAGAATGGCATTGTGCTCATCTTTACAGAAGCACTCTGTGAAAATGAATGGCACCTGCGGCCGTTAAAAAAAGGTACTGCGAGACTTGCCTCTGCTGCATGGGAAGAAGGGATTCCGTTACAAGTGTTACCCATTGGATTAAATTACAGCAGCTTTCGGCTATTTGGCAAAAATGTACATGTAAATATTGGTGATCCGATTACGCAGGATCAACTAAAAAGTTTTACCCATGAAGATGGCAAACTGTTGAATGAAGTGACTGAAAATATTGAAATGCAGTTAAAAGAAATGGTGTACGAAATAGATATTGCTGATAAAAAAAAGCAGGCTGAAATTTTCAACATTCCATTATCTGCTTTTAGGAAAACTTTGCTGGCCATCCCTGCTGTTGCAGGTTTTATTACACATTGCTTTTTATATTGGCCGGTACAAGCAATTATCTGGAAGATATCCGGTGATACCGGGCATTTTGATTCTATTGTAACTGGAGTACTCTTTTTAATTTACCCTTTTTATTTACTGGCATGGATGACGATTGGAATTTATTTTACGGGAAGCTGGTACTGGTTGCTGATCCTTATTTTATTTCCATTTTTTGCATGGAGCTATGTGCAGTTAAAAAAGCAAACTGACTGGTAGCTATTGCCACGAACCTGCCTACCGGCAAAGGCAGGTTACACGAATTGACACGAATAAAACTAATTAAAACATTCGTGGTTATTCGTGCAGTGGGAGTTCATGTACTGCACAAAAAAAACCCATGCAGACGCACGGGCTTTTCTAAACAGTTAATCGCAGCAAAAATTATTATATTTCTTCAGCTCCTTCTACCAGCACGGTGGCTTTGTTGTTAATTATTTCGGCAAAGCCACTTTGTATTTTGTAGGAAATAGTGGATGTTTTGTCGGTCAAAATTTTTAGCTTGCCCGCCTTTAATGCACTTACCATCGGGGCATGCTTGTCTAATATTTCAAACAGCCCACTGATGCCCGGCAACTGCACGCCGTACACATCACCGCTGAAAATTTTACGTTCTGGTGTTAATATTTCTAGAACCATGAATCAGGATTTTAGTAGCAGGTATCAAGAAGTTACCCAGCATTATTTTTCTAAACTATTGTATAATCCAAATGACATTTTCTGAACCGGCATTACCATTTCTCCAAATGCTTTCAATTGATCATTTGAAATATAATTAAACCTGTAAGCAAGTATCACCTGCGTTTCTAATTCAAAAGAAGATCCCATCGATATACTAATAAAACGCTGAAAATCTTTATTAGAAACCCTTCCACTTCCTTCAGCAATATTGGAAGGTATTGAAACAGCACATCTCTGTATTTGAGAAATTAATCCGTATTTCTCTTCTTTTGGAAAATAGCCAGTAAGCTGATAAGTAAAAACTGCAAGATCCATCGCCTTTTGCCAAACCTGCAATTCTTTAAAGTTGTGTATTTTCATAATTCAAGTTTTAAGATTTAGTATCAAGATGCGAAATCTTTTGTATCAAGTATCAAGACAAAACGCTCCCTACTTGCTACTCCATATCTTGGCTACCTGCTACTCCATATCTTGCTACCTGCTACTCCCTACTTGCTACTTCCTACGCCTGCGCTGCCGCCATCAACTTCTTACCTTTTTCAATTGCATCTTCCAATGTGCCTACTAAGTTGAATGCTGCTTCTGGATATTCATCCACTTCGCCGTCCATGATGGCATTGAAACCACGGATGGTATCTTCAATTGGAACCAGCACTCCCTTCAAACCAGTGAACTGCTCCGCCACAAAGAATGGCTGACTCAGGAAACGCTGTACTTTACGGGCCCTTGATACGGTTTGTTTATCATCATCACTCAATTCATCCAAACCAAGGATGGCGATGATATCCTGCAATTCTTTATACCGCTGTAAAATTAATTTCACCCTGTTGGCACAGTCATAATGCTCATCACCTACTATCAATGGAGTCAAAATTCTTGAAGTAGAATCCAATGGATCAACGGCAGGATAGATACCGAGATCGGCAATCTTACGGCTCAATACTGTGGTGGCATCTAAGTGAGCAAAGGTTGTTGCCGGGGCCGGATCGGTCAAATCATCCGCAGGTACATACACCGCCTGTACGGAAGTGATAGAACCGTTCTTGGTAGAAGTGATCCTTTCCTGCATCAATCCCATTTCTGTAGCCAGTGTTGGCTGGTAACCCACGGCACTCGGCATACGCCCCAGCAACGCTGATACCTCAGAACCTGCCTGTGTAAAACGGAAGATATTATCTACGAAAAACAAAATGTCTTTTCCTTGCCCGGTACCATCTCCATCACGGAAATATTCAGCGATGGTCAGTCCGCTCAATGCCACCCTTGCCCTTGCACCCGGCGGTTCGTTCATCTGTCCAAAAACGAAAGTAGCTTTACTTTGTTCCAGTCCTTTTATATCCACTTTGCTCAGATCCCATCCGCCTTCTTCCATACTGTGTTTAAACTCTTCGCCGTAATTCATAATGCCTGCCTCAATCATCTCTCTCATCAAATCATTTCCTTCCCTGGTACGTTCACCCACGCCTGCAAATACGGATACACCGCTATATGCTTTCGCAATATTGTTGATTAATTCCTGGATCAATACGGTTTTGCCAACACCTGCACCACCGAACAAACCGATCTTACCACCTTTTGCATAAGGCTCAATCAGGTCAATTACTTTGATACCGGTATATAATATTTCAGAAGCCGTACTCAGGTTTTCAAATAACGGCGGTTTGTTATGAATAGGGCGGCCACCCACTTTGCTTACCTGTGGTAAACCGTCAATGGCATCGCCGGTTACATTGAACAGGCGGCCTTTAATGGCTTCGCCTACAGGCATGGCTATTGGTTTGCCGGTATCTATTACTGCAGTTCCCCTTACCAAACCTTCTGTTCCGTCCATCGCAATAGTACGAACACTGTCTTCGCCAAGGTGCTGCTGTACTTCTAATACCAGTGTATCACCATTGTCACGTTTTAATTCTAATGCGTTTAAAATTTCGGGGAGTTTACTGCCACTGTCGAACTGAACGTCCACCACAGCGCCGATTACTGACTTTACCTTACCTGTATTGGCCATAAGAGAAAATTTTTGCCCCCATCCCCTAAAGGGGGGCCTGGATTGTTTATAATAAGAACAACATGTATTTCAACAAGGCTCTTCAGGGAATGAGCCATCTTATTTTCGGCGGCAAAGGTAAGGGATGGATGTTGAAATTTGAAATTGATTTAGGATTTTTTGTTACAGGGTTTTGAGCGTTGATTGGGCGGAAGTGGCGACGCTCCGTTCAACTGTGAATTACTATTAGGCTTAACTGATCCAATTGGAAAAATGGCGGTAAATTTATTTTCATTTTGCAGCAATATTATCAATTTATATTTGTAGGATATATCCCTTTTTGACGACAGGATATTAATTCACTAAAAAATGGTCTTACTTCAAGCTGCAATGGCCGCTGGTTTTATTTTATTTATATGCCTGGGTATTTTTATTTTAATTGGCGTCCCTTTTCTTACTGCTATTAGTATGAAAATATTTTGGAGATTATCTGGTAAGCATGAAAATATAAAAAACAAGATAGCTTATTATAAAGATACCTTTCCTTTTGTTATCAGTGTACTTCGTTCATTTGTTACAGTAATCATGATTTTCTATTTCCTGATAATCCTGTTTGACAAAATTTTCCCTGGCTTTGGATATTCCAATTAACTAAACAAAAAGCGACTGGCTTTGTAATGTATAAGTCTT
This sequence comes from Chitinophagaceae bacterium, assembly GCA_043759175.1. Taxonomy (GTDB): domain Bacteria; phylum Bacteroidota; class Bacteroidia; order Chitinophagales; family Chitinophagaceae; genus Ferruginibacter. The sequence goes on from JAYVLZ010000282.1 coordinate 5,409, forward strand.
ATTCATTCAAAGCTTATGAACATCCTCATTACAGGTGCCAATGGTTATATAGGTGAACGGCTGATACCGGCTTTACTGGAAGCTGGTCACCGGCTCTACTGTTGTGTACGCAATAAAAAACGTTTTGAAGATGATCACCGGCATGAAAACATCCAGAGCATCGAAATAGATTTTTTACGGGATGCTCCTGCCAATTCTTTTCCGGTAAATATTGATGCTGCTTATTTTCTCATTCACTCCATGAGTACCAAAGGTGATTTTGAAAAAATGGAACTGGCTGCTGCCGAAAGTTTTTTAGCATTGATTGAAAAAACAAATTGCCAACAGATCGTTTATCTCAGTGGTATTGTAAATGAAAAGCATTTGTCCAAACATTTGCACTCAAGACTGGCAGTGGAAAAACGATTCAGCAAAAGCAATATACCACTTACCGTATTGAGGGCTGGTATCATCGTTGGATCTGGCAGCGCTTCTTTTGAGATCATCCGTGACCTGGTAGAGAAGCTGCCGGTAATGATTACCCCAAAATGGCTGAACACACAATGCCAGCCAATCGGCATCAGAAATGTGATCCAGTTTTTAGCAGGTGTATTATTAAAAGAAAATACTTATCATCATCATTATGATATCAGCGGACCGGATGTACTTACTTACAGGGATATGCTCCTAAAATTTGCAGAAGTACGCAACCTAAAGCGCTGGATATTTACGCTGCCCATCATGACGCCCAGACTGTCTTCTTACTGGCTGTACTTTGTTACTTCCACCTCTTATCCATTGGCAGTAAATTTAGTAAACAGTATGAAAATAAATGTGGTGGCAGAGCCTAATAACCTGGCTGCAGAACTGGGTATTGAATTATTACCCTATAAATCTGCCGTGCAACTGGCATTTGAAAAAATAGAACAAAACATGGTGCTCAGCAGTTGGAAAGATTCTTTCAGCAGCAGCAATACCAGCCAGGATTTTATGAACAAAGTGGAAGTGCCGGTGTACGGTTGCTTTAAAGACCTGAAGTGGCGGCCATTGACAAAAGATACCAAAAAGGTGTTAGAAAATATATGGAGCATCGGTGGTGAAAAAGGTTGGTATTACGGCAACAGATTATGGCAGATACGGGGACTGATGGACAAAGCCGTTGGTGGCGTGGGCCTGAGAAGGGGACGAACCAACATGAATGATATACACACAGGAGATGCCCTGGACTTTTGGCGTGTATTGATTGCCGATAAACAAAACAAAAGATTACTGTTGTTTGCAGAAATGAAATTGCCAGGAGAAGCCTGGCTGGAATTCAAGATTATGAAACGCAACAATCAACTACAACTTAGGCAGACCGCCACTTTCAGGCCAAAGGGATTATGGGGAAGATTATATTGGTACAGCGTATTGCCCTTTCACTATTTTATATTCAATGGCATGATCAACAACCTGGTGAAGGATAAATAAGCTTCAATTAAAAATCCTTGTCGTAGTGGGTTGTTGTGATAAATTACAAACAAAACTGTTACAAACAAAGTTGTTAGTTTTTAAAAGCTTTTAGAAAATTCCGGAAACTTATTATTAAACAATCACAGCATTTTAAACAGCAGCACCGCAAGCACTGCTCCTGTTATCGGTGCTACCACTGGTATCCAGCTATAACCCCATTCGCTATCCCTTTTATTTTTGATGGGCAAAATAAAATGCGCCAGCCTTGATCCAAAATCACGGGCTGGGTTAATCGCATAGCCTGTACTTCCTCCTAAGGACAAACCGATGGCCAACACCAAAAATGCCACCGGCAAAGCATCTAATGCTCCTAACTTCATATCGGCTTTACTGATAAATAATACCCCTATCATCAGCAAAAAGGTGCCAACCATTTCGCTCAAAAAATTATTCAGCGGATTTTTAATAGCCGGCGTGGTACAAAACACAGCCAGCTTTAAATCTTTATTTTCTGTAGCATCAAAATGCTGGCGGTAACTAACCCATACTAAAAAGGAACCAAACATAGCCCCCAGCATTTGTGCAGCAATATACAATGGCACACTGCTCCAGTCACCTGTTTGTACTGCCAGCGCAATGGTAATTGCAGGATTCAAATGTGCACCACTAACGGCGGCGCTTGAGTACACTCCCACAAATACGCCCATGGCCCATCCAAAGCTGATAACGATCCAGCCGCCGCCGTTGCCTTTGGTTTTATTCAATACAACATTGGCCACTACGCCATTGCCCAATAATAATAAAATAGATGTTCCGATAAATTCTGCAATAAAAGGAGACATAAGCGTTAGTTTGAAGTTTATAGTTTGAGGTTTGAAGTTGATTTGTTAGTTTAATTAAGCTGGGCTGCTTCATTCATCTTTAATCACTCCTATTTCATATTTGTCACCAGGTATCCCTGTGCCAATTCTGTAAAAGTATCCACCTGCTCATTCACCCACGCTTCATCTTTATTCATTTCTTTTGCCATGATGGTTGCCACAATTGGTGCTGCATCAATGGCGGCTTTAGCATCTAAAAACAACAGGCGGATTCTTCTTGCTAAAAAATCTTCCACCGTCATCGCCATCTCCTGTCGTATAGCCCAGATCACCTGCGCTTTTATAAAAAGATAACCCGGACAAATAAGCTCCCCCCATTGAACATGTTCGTTTACTAAACTTTCTACGTTTTCAGCATCGGCACCATAGCAACTTAAATGATGGTGATGATGTAAGCTTGCCCTGCTGCGATAACCATGCATTTGTATCGTTTCAGTAGATGAAGCTGTTGCTGGAAGTGCAGCAAGGCTCATTGCTTTATCCACCACTTCCTGCGCCATCTTTCTGTAGGTGGTCCACTTGCCTCCTGTAATTGTTATCACTCCTCTTTTATCTGTCAATATTGTATGATCCCTTGGTAGTACCGCCGTGTTTTTTGCAGCCTTCTGATGCACCAGTGGCCGCAGTCCTGTAAACACCGCCAGCACATCTTTTTCACTGATATCCACTTTCAGATATTGATTTACGTTATGAATAATGAAATCAATTTCTTCTTTTAAAGCGATTGGTTCAATACTCACTTTATCAACCGGCGTATCTGTAGTACCTACCACTACCCTATGATACCAGGGCACTGCAAACAATACCCTGCCATCTGTTGTCTTCGGGATCATCAGGGCATGGTGTGCCGGAAAATATTTCTTATCTATAACAATATGCACTCCTTGTGATACTGAAACGATTGGCTCGTGTGTTGCTGAAAGTTTATTTAATAACCTATCCACAAACACACCGGTAGCATTGATGATCACTTTTGCTGTTGCTGTATGTTCCTGCTGATGAATCGTATCTTTAAAAACAACGCCTTCAATTTTATTTTCTGATTGTATAAAATCAATTACTTCGCAATAGTTGATCAACGTGGCACCTTTCTCTGTTGCAGTCTGCGCCATGTTGATGGCCAACCTGGCATCATCAAATTGTCCGTCAAAATATACCACACCTCCTGCAAGATTTGTTTCATCAATGGTGGGAAGGTATTTTTTTACTGTTGCTGCAGACACCACCGTAGTTTTTCCCAAACTGTATTTACCTGCAATCAGATCATACAGTTTTAATCCCACTGCATAATACAATTTTCGCCACCAGCTATAAACCGGTATAACAAACTGTAGTGGCGCACATACATGCGGCGCATTCTGCAGCAGCAATCCTCTTTCTTTTAATGCTTCTTTTATCAGTTTGATATTGCCCTGCTGCAAATAGCGAACACCACCATGCACCAGTTTTGTACTGCGGCTGGAAGTAGCTTTTGCAAAATCATATTGCTCCAGCAACAATGTTTTGTATCCACGGCAGGTTGCGTCAATAGCAGCACCCAGGCCAGTGGCGCCTCCACCAATGATGATGATATCCCATTGGGAAGTGCTGGCAAGTTGTTGTAAGGATTCGTTGCGGTTCAATTTATTTTTAGATGTTTATTTTTTATATGAATTTTTAAGAGAATTAGCTTATTCAGTCAGCCCTATTTTGACCTCACCCCAACCCCTCTCCATCCTTCGACTACGCTCAGGAGAGGGGCTTTTAGACGCTGTATTTTCAAGCAGTTTATTTTTTAATAAGTGTCAGTTTTTATTTTATTGCATCTTTACCAAACAATATCCTCACACCAAAATACTTCTTCCCCCTTTTGCTCCTTCAATCTCTTAGCTAAAAAATCTACATTAATCTCTCCGTTAATAATTAATCGCTGCCTGCACAGCTCTGTGCCATTCATTTGTCAACCGCTCTCTCTCTTCATCACTCATACTGCTTTCAAAAGCTTTATCAATTTTCCATTGCTGTTGTATGTCATCCACACTTTTCCAGTAGCCCACTGCAAGACCAGCTAAATAAGCTGCTCCCAATGCTGTGGTTTCTGTTACTACAGGGCGCAACACTTTTGTATTCAGTATGTCACTTTGAAACTGCATTAATAAATCATTTGCTGTAGCACCGCCATCTACTCTTAGTTCTTTTATCGAAATACCGGAATCATTTTCCATAGCCTTCAGCACATCCATCGTTTGATAAGCAATGCTTTCCAATGCAGCTCTTGCAATATGTGCCGCAGTGCTACCCCTTGTTAATCCCGTGATGGTTCCTCTTGCATCCTGCTTCCAGTAAGGGGCTCCTAAACCAACAAATGCCGGAACAAGATACACCCCGCCGTTAGTATCCACCTCTTTGGCCAGCGTTTCTATTTCTGCAGAAGTTTTGATAATACCCAGTCCATCTCTCAGCCATTGGGTAACAGCACCTGCAATAAATACACTTCCTTCCAGTGCATAATGTGTAATACCATTTACTTTCCATGCAATGGTTGTTAATAAATTATTTTTAGAGATCACGGGTTGCTCACCGGTGTTCATCAGCATAAAGCAACCGGTACCATAAGTATTTTTTACCATACCTGGCTGTGTGCACAGCTGGCCAAACAAGGCACTTTGCTGATCGCCTGCAATACCGGCAATCGGAATTTTTGCATTGCCGAAATTGCCAGATGTATAACCATATATTTCACTGCTGCTTTTAATGGTGGGCAGCATATTGCCCGGCACACCAAGGATATCCTGCAGTTGTCCATCCCACTGGCCGGTGTTGATATTGCAGAGCATCGTTCTGCTGGCATTGCTTACATCAGTGGCATGTACGGCACCGTTAGTAAGGTTCCACAGCAGCCAGGTATCAATGGTTCCAAAACACAATTGTCCGTTATCCGCTTTTTCCCTTGCACCCTCCACGTTGTCTAATATCCACCTTATTTTTGTACCGCTGAAGTAGGCATCAATCACCAGGCCCGTACTTTGGCGGATTACATTCTCCACTTCTCTTGCTTTCAGTTCATCACAAAAAGCAGCCGTCCGCCTGTCCTGCCATACGATGGCGTTGTAAATGGGTTTGCCGGTGGCCCTTTCCCATACCACGGTTGTTTCCCTTTGATTGGTGATACCAATGGCTGCAATATCTGCCGTGGTAAGACCTGCCTTGCTGATAGCTTCTGCTGCCACACCCAATTGAGTGCTCCATATTTCAATTGGATCATGCTCCACCCACCCCGGTTGCGGAAAAATTTGTGTAAACTCTTTTTGTGCGGCAGCAATTATTTCACCCGCCTGGTTAAATACAATGGCCCTGGAACTGGTAGTGCCCTGGTCCAGGGCAAGAATATATTTTGGCATGGCAGCAATTTTTTTTGAAGATAGGGGAAAGTTGGTTTGTAAAAAAAGAGAATTATTTATGGTGGCTGTGAATGATTGTGCATTTATGAGCAGCGGTTCCGGCTGTACATTCCAAATCCGGCGCAGGGGCTATACACAAAGCTTCACCGGGTTTTCCATTTCCATCCGGCAGCTTTTGGGTAGAATATCTATATTCAACTTTTTCCACATTATTTGTCACTCAATTAAATGATCCTTTTTAAATTGCTGCGAAAGTGTCGGAAGTATTTTGATGCCATTGCCTGTACTCAGCATTGCTGTGGAAAAATTTGTTTAAACTCTTATTATGCTGAAAACAGCTATCGCTATAAATAAATTTTTAGCTTCGTAGTACGCAACTTAGCCACCATACTCATAATGGCTTTAGGCAGACGTTGCTGAAAAAAAACATAGGCAACTCTTTCAAATTTTGTAAATGCTGCCTGTCACAACATGTTTTGATTAATTATATACCCCCGGGCTTCACACGCCGATTCTTATATTGGCAAGACAACAAAAAGCAATCATTAATTTGTAAATTTGTTTAATTATAAAATAACTATGGCAAAAGTACAACCACGAAAGGCAGCCGTAAAAAAGTCTGCAAAAAAAGTTACTGCAAAAAAGATTGCACCTAAAATAGCAGTAGTAAAACCCGCTGTCACAACTGTATTCAGGCAGGATGTAAGGCAAACTGCCACCCTTGTAAGAGTTGGTCGTGCAGGGGGGGCCAATGCTATCAGAGCGTCTAAAGCCCTTGGTTTACCAATCACTTATATGGAAGGAGGTGCAGTAATACAGGAATTGCCCAATGGGGTTAAAAACGTGCTTACTACTGTAACTGACGCCAGAATAAACACACCCGCCATTTCATTAAAAAAGGGGATGATTTTCCATGCCAAAAAATAAACACCTCAGGGTTTTTGCCGGGCCTAATGGTTCTGGTAAAAGTACCCTGTTTAATGAATTCAAAAAGCAATACGATCCCGGCTATTTTATTAATGCAGACAAATTGGAAAAGCAGCTGTCCAACAATGGCTTTATAGATTTACAGCAATTGGGCTAAAAGTTTTGGAAAAAGAACTGAGATCTTTTTCCAAAACAAAGGAAGCAAAATCTTTAGTGGCAAAATCAATAGCTGAGAGACATGTCATATCAATTGCAATTAAGGAAAACTGCATAGTAGGTACTTCAGGCAATACGCATAGTTATGAGGCTTCCTTTGTGGCAGCTTTTATCCGTTGGTTGCTGTACAGGCAGCAAAAGTCGTTTTCTTTTGAAACGGTAATGAGCCACCCTTCAAAAATTAAGGAAATGAAGCAGGCTCAAGAGATGGGCTACAGAACGTACTTGTATTTTGTTTGTATTGATGACCCAACTGTAAATGTTGAACGTGTAGAGGATAGGGTTAAAAAAGGTGGGCATAGGGTTGACACAACAAAAATCATTTCCCGTTACCCGGACACACTCAAAAATTTATACCAGGCCATTAAGTATTCTAACCGGGCTTACCTGTTTGATAATTCTGGAAAACAGCAGGTATTGATCGCAGAATATCTGAAGGAGTTTTACAAATTAAATCAGACAATATCCCTAATTGGTTTATTAATTATGTGTTGCCACATTACCAGGACTAACCTAACTAAAAATGGCTAACCAGCTACATTACAAAGTGTTCGATTTCTGCGAAAGCCACAGGACTTCGCATCCCGGCTTTTTATATTGGCTTATGGAACGTAACCGGAATAACAGACTGGAGAAAGGCATTTGGTTCCATGGAAAAGAGAATTATGCGTTCGTAGGTTTATATAAGCAGAGTGGAGGCATGAATATGAAGGCTTTGAGAAGACGTTGGGAAGAAAAATTTGTGTAAACTCTTTTTGTGCGGCAGCAATTATTTTACCCGCCTGGTTAAACACGTGGCCCTGCAACTGATAGTGCCCTGGTCAAGGGCAAGAATATATTTTGGCATGGCAGCAATTTTTTTGAAGATAAAGTAAAGTTGGTTTGAAAAAAAAGAGTTTGGTGCCAAAAGAAATGTGGATTTATTTACAATACGCATAAAAAAATTTGTCCATAGTTTAGTATCATGAAAAACAGGCTTAATATAACCATAGATAATGTGCTGATGCAGCAGGCAAACACTATGCTGCCAGGCACCAAACGTCCGTATCTAAATTAGTGGAACAGTATTTCAAAAATCTTACCCGCCCTGCCCGGAATAAAAACATTATTCAACTGATTGAAAAGCTGCCCTAACCCGGCATTGATACCAATACAAACCTTACAAAAACCTACTACGAAGACCGACAAAAAAAACATGGCTTCTAAATCTTTTGCACATGCCAATTTACTATTAGATTTTTGCGCTGCAGTGGGAGCATTATATACCTGCTGGTGATATCATTCAGTATGCTATTGATTGCACTTCTCTTCTTTTTACGCTGGTAACAATTATCGTCATCAATAAATTTGACTTCGTAGTCCGCAACTTCACTGCCACACTTACAAATGGCTTTGGGCAGACGTTGGAAAAGGGAAGCTAATTAATATTTTATATAACGTGTATTATCTTACTCAAAATTACTATTTTTGTGTAAGATAATACAACTTATGGCAAAGTCAATAATACTCCCATCCGTTCAAAAAATACTGCTGGAACTGGGAGAGAACATAAAGTTAGCACGCTTACGCAGGAAATTGAGTGCAGAGCAGGTAGCAGAAAGGGCAAATATCAGCCGCAAGACTTTGTGGGCAGTGGAAACCGGTTCACCCGGGGTGGCGATAGGCTCTTATGCCCAGGTGCTTTTTGTGTTAAACATGGAAAAAGATTTATTGAAAGTGGCAGCAGATGATGCGTTAGGCAGAAAGTTGCAGGATGCTGAGTTAACGGTAAAAGAAAGAGCCCCTAAAAAATTGTAGGTAATGGTAAATGCAAAAAAAGAAATACAGGTATATGCCCATTGGCAGGGATTGGATGAACCAAATTTAATGGGTGTATTAAGTGTTACACCTGCAAAAGGAAAAGAGTCATTTTCTTTTGAGTATTCAGCTACCTGGCTAAAATCTGGCTTTTCTCAAATGATTGACCCTGACCTGCAGTTATATTCAGGAGCCTACTATCCAAGGGATGAAAAAGTAAATTTTGGCGTTTTCCTGGATTCATGTCCGGACAGGTGGGGCAGGTTATTAATGCAAAGAAGAGAAGCTGCAATTGCAAGAAACGAGGAAAGAACGCCCAAAAAATTATTGGAATCTGATTTTTTACTGGGTGTATTTGATGGCCATAGAATGGGTGCCTTGCGTTTTAAAACAAGTGCTGAAGGTTCATTTTTAAATGACAATAAAGAAATGGCATCTCCTCCCTGGACTTCGCTAAGAGCATTAGAACAGGCAAGTTTGAAATTTGAAGAAGACAATATAGATGATCCTGATTATTTAAAATGGATCAGCATGCTGATTGCTCCTGGTTCTTCATTAGGAGGTGCCAGGCCCAAAGCAAGTGTTATTGATTCAGGGAATAATTTATGGATAGCAAAGTTTCCCAGTAAGAACGATGAAAAAGATATAGCAGCCTGGGAAATGCTGGTAAATGAATTGGCAAACCAGGCTGGTTTAAATGTAGCGGAGGGTAAGGTTCAAAAGTTCAATAATAACTATCATACATTCCTTACAAAACGTTTTGACAGAACAACAAAAGGGGAAAGAATTCATTTTGCTTCTGCAATGACTTTGTTAGGTCATAAAGATGGAGAAGATACCGGCGGGGCAAGCTATCTGGAATTAACGGAATTTATATCAAGGCATGGGGCAAATATTGAAAAGGACCTGGAAGAACTGTGGCGCAGGATTGTGTTCAGTATTTGCATAAAAAATACGGATGACCATTTAAGAAATCACGGGTTCCTTTTAACAGGCAAGGGCTGGAAACTTTCACCGGCTTATGATATCAACCCCAATGAATTTGGAAAAGGACTAAGCCTGAATATATCAGACAGTGACAATGCGCTTGATATTGATTTAGCATTGGAAGTTGCAGGATATTTTCGTTTAGCTAACGAACGTGCAAAGCAAATAGTTATGCAGGTAACCGGTGTTGTTAGCGGTTGGAAAAAACTAACGGTGAAATACAAAATCTCAAAAGCAGAGCAGGAAAGGATGTCAGCAGCGTTTAACTTATAATAAGAATTGGTTAGGTGGAAGAAAAGCTGAGTGGTGGTACCCGGGTACAGGGCAAGAATATATTTAGACATGGCAGTAATTTTTTTTGAAGATAAAGGGAAAGTTGGAATTGTAAAAAAAGAGATTGCGGGAGTTATTAAAAAGGTGATGGGCTTTGGGGAGGGAATTATTATTCAACTTTTATTCCGGCTTTCACTGCAAGTCCGGCACAAATGCCAAGCTTCTTCCACCTCCCTTTTGGGGAGGCTGGGTGGGGCCCTCACCGGGCTTTACGTTCAATCCGGCAGCCCTTCATCAGTATCAACATTATTGAACAGTTGCTCCGTAATCTACTTTGCATTTACCGGGCGGTTGAATTGATAATGGATATTAATTCACCACCTCCATATAACCTCGTTCCCTGATATCTACTTTTTTTAGTGTTTAATGATGGAACTGTATCAATAAACCTAAAATTACCTTGTTTTGTTACAAGTATATTTTCCTGGTGTAAGTCTTCAACGATATAATCTTTGCTAACTAAAAGGGGTTTAAAGTTTTCAACTTTAAAGGTAAATCCACCTTTTTCCAATGCTGATTTAAAATCTTCTAAATCTTTATCAAAATTAATATAACGGCCTTGTACAAAAGGTTGTTCAACAACAAAGGCAAATTGTTTGTTTCCGGTAAAATCTTCTGTATTGGTAAATCCTGCAAGGGTATAAGCAGTATCTGGAAATAAATAATTGTGGAGTGATATACGGTTATCCAAAAATTCTAATGGGGTATTGGAATATCTTCTATAATTAACAACTTTTCTTACATACCCCTCTTGGGGAGATGGATATAACTTTGCTTCAGCACCTTCTGCGATAATATCATTATCCTGAAACTGAGATTCATCAAACCATATTTTTTTATTATCCGCATAATCCTTTAAGAGCTTTTCGTATTCTGTTCTTTTAAACTCATTTTGTTTTGTTGGGTTTGCTGCTTCATTTGCTGTAAGGATAATGGATGTTTCAACATTTCTTTTGCCTCCTGCAATGCGTCCGCTCTCTTCTGCCAGTAATAATCTGTTAATGCAGGTTGTTCCGTTAATGATTTCATTTGAATATTTGTTGAGTTCTTCATAATTAATCTTATTATTTTGCATAACACTTTGTAAAAGTAATTTATTTTCTTTTACGGATAATACTTCATCGGCAAAAGCCTCCCCATAAAAAGAATATAAAAATTAAAGAAGTTAAATGGAAACAACTAAACTTTGCTCAATTATCAGAAGCATTAATAAAAGCATTATTGCTTATAATGAAGAAAAGAATCAAAGTACAAGAATTTTTGATGACGAAGAGAGAGAAAAATTATTTATTCTGATTGAAAATAATATTGACGATTGTGCGATTTTATATCAGGAATGCAACAAATTGTTCGATGAAATAATGACAAAATATTCATATTACGGAAAAACCATGTGCCATGATATATATGACAAGATATATTCTTACGATGATATTACAGACCGAAATAAAGAAGTTTATTTGGAAGCAATAAAAAAACTCAATGTAAACTTTAGTAACCAAATGGATAAGCTAACCGAAAACGTTCAAAGATTTACAAAAATGTAATTACAAATAGCTTAAGGGAAAGAACATTCTAAAAAAAATTCAACTTTAAACCAAAAACTAAAAAAATGTTCGACACTTATGAACCGTCCGAAAAAATTACTTTAAACTCTTTTACTTTCATTCCTACAAATTATGAATGTTGGGTTGAGGGAGAAATGGTTGCAGCAGGTGAAACAATTCTTCCTTTAATCGCTAAGGTCACTAGTGTAATGACAATTTAATTATGAAACATAGTGTTTAGATAACTTTTTATCTGCATCCTGCCGGGTAAACTTCCATTCTATACTGCATTTGTTTTTATTTCTTTCCTTAGACCAAATTATTACATT
>JAYVLZ010000283.1:0-14459 GCA_043759175.1 Chitinophagaceae bacterium
GTTGATGTATTTGATGATGAATGAAGAAACACCCCGCCATTTTGTAATGCGCTGTAAAGCAGGTTTCAATAAAGAAGTGAAGCAATTTGTACGCAGTAGAAAAAGCAGTAAAATCATAGAACTGGCGCCAACCGCCACTGCAATAGCCACACTGCTGGAAAATGGCCATATAGTGACATCCAAAACAACCATAAAAGTACGGATGGTAAAAGTAAAATTATCTACCGGTGAAATAGAAATATTGCTGACTGATTTGTATAATGAAAAACTATTTCCCCTATGTGATTTGAAATATTTATATGGGCTGCGTTGGGGAATAGAAACTACTTATTACAAGCAAAAAAACCAGCAGCAGATGGAACAGTTTAGCGGCCACCGGGTAATTTGTATCCAACAGGATTATGCAGCTGGCTTATTTGTTGCAAATCTGCAAAGCCTTATAGAAAAGCAATGTGAACCGTATTTGCAAAAGATAAATACAAAAAGAAAATATGATTACCGGATAAACCGCAACGTAAGCTGGGCTTCGCTGAAGCATAACATAGTTAAACTATTTTTACAAAATAAGCCGGAGGAAATTTTATTACAATTACAGAAAGCATTTGAACGAAACATTGAACCAGTAAGGCCTGGCAGGCATAATCCGAGAGTAAAAAAGGCAAAGCGGCTAAACGGGAAATACCAAACTTTTACAAACTATAAAAGAGCTATTTAATCACTAACTAAATGACATTGCCCTTTAGGGGTTGAATAAAACTGCCTGCATCAAAAGAATCCGGTGTGTAATATTGACTGTAAAGAGTGATGCCTGTTCTTAGTCGTATCAGCTGTTCAACCCCGGCCGGGGTTGAGGAAACATATTATGCCAGTCCCCAGAATACTTCCGGGGTTATTGTTGTTGAAGCCCTTCGGGCTGAAGAATGCTTTTAATTTTTATGATGTTTTATGATGAAAGTACCCCCCCTGTCCAAGTGGCGGTTTTCGCCAGCATAGTGCCTGATCAAAATTTTCTTTTGGCGAGCCCCCACTTTATCCTGCTGCCTGAATTTGAAGACAGTCACAGCATTAAATTTATTGCAGTGGCTATGTAAATTGCGTGGCTCTTTTCTGCAGCAGGGTTTCACGGTAAGCGCCTTTACTTTATTAGCGTATGCTGTGAAAACCCTGCTGGGACAAGATGGTTTAATTAGGTAACCACTCTGTCCAAGTGGAGGTTTTCGCCAGCATAATGCCTGATTAAAATTCTCTTTTGGCGAAACCTCACTTTATTTTGCTGCATGAACTTAAAGACACACGTAGCATTCAAGTCAGGCAATGGCTGTATTAATTAACTGGCTCTTTTATGCAGCAGGGTTTCACGTTAAGTACTTTTACTTTATGAGCGTATGCTGTGAAAACCCTGCTGGGACAAAAATTATGCAGGTAACCACTTTGTCCAAGTGGAGGTTTTCGCCAGCATTGTGATTGATTAAAATTCTCTTTTGGCGATACCCCACTTTATCTTGCTGCCTGAACTTAAAGACACCTACAGTATTCAATTTATGCAGTGGCTGTATTAATTAACTGGCTCTTTTCTGTAGCAGGGTTTCACGTTAAGCACCTTTACTTTATGAGCGTATTCTGTGAAAACCCTGCTGGGACAAAATATTTACAGCATTGTATGTAGATTAGGTGCGGAGTATGGTTCGTGTGACACGAACCAAGGCAGAGGGTATTGCTGCAGGTGGGATATTCATCTGTCCAAGTGGAGGTTTTCGCCAGCATAGTTGGTTGATTAAAATTCTCTTTTGGCGAAACCCCACTTTATCTTGCTGTCTGCATTTGAAGACAGTCATAGCATTAAATTCATTGCTGTGGGTGCATAAATTGTGTGGCTCTTTTCTGCAGCAGGGTTTCACGGTAAATGTTTTTATTTTAGGAGAGTATTCTGTGAAAACCCTGCTGGGACAGAGGAGCGTATGCTGTGAAAAACCTGCTGGGACAGCTACTTTTCGATTTTTACCTTCACTTTGGAAGTATCTTGTAGGGATTGAGAAATCTGATGAAGTTGTTTGGTCAATTCTTGAACGTCTTGGCGTGTTTCTGATTGTCTTAATGAGTCTGATTTCTCTTTTATATCTTGTTGCAACTTTTTGGCTTTGTTATCAAAATAATTTGTCAATACTACCAGGGTAGTAGTGGCTGCCAATATACCTGAAATTACCATATTTCTTCTTGTCCACTTTCCAGTCTTAACTGTTGATGACCTAAGCTCTTCATCACGAACGTCTTTTCTATTTTCTATTTCATATATTTTACTGAATCCCCCATAATTTCTGAACGCAGTCGCCGCCTTAGCAAGTCTTAGGTCAGATATGTCTCCAACAAAAGGATAAAATGGGCTATCCTTCAAATATATGTCTGCTATAGATAGCATCGTCACCATGTCTTCCTCTGTAACATGCTTTAACTTTCTTATGTGCCTGTCTGATTGGTAATCAATTGCACTAAATGACAAATCACGATTATCCCTTACATTACTATCAAACATAAATTGGATAACATCGTCTAATATTTTAGCTTGTTCTTCTGTTAATTGAAAATGTGTCATAATAAAAACTATGTCTAACCAAAATACTCTATAAGTATAAATCTGTCACACCACCACTATTAAGCCATACCTATTGCCGAAATACTACTTAATCATAATACTGCTGTCACACCTGAAAAGTATTTAGTCCTGTTATTTAAAAATAACTGTACTTTTGTCCTTTAAAACTCATGTTATTAAGGATGAAATACTACATAATGGCATAAAAGATAACATCACTAAACTTACAACTGTTCCAATATCAAGAAAACTAAAATCATCTAATATTATAAAGGGGAAACACATAAGTTTACAACCTGCTAATGTTTATTATTGGGAACATAAGAAGTCTCGTTAAACATTTTTAATATTGGCGTTATACTATCTGTCATGTTTTCTATGGAATCAAACTTTATATTCATTTTAGGCATCCCCTTTTGTAGTAAGAAGTTTAATAAAGCATGATATACATTATTAAAAGCCTTTTTGAATGCTATGTAAATATCATCTAATGTTAACCCCTGATCTGTTTCAAATTTAAACCTTGATGTACCGTTTATTAATTTATGCTCTTTCTTACTTATAACCTCTATCATTTTAAGGTTAACCGTTATGCTTAAATTCAAGGTAGTTGAACTTGTGCGTTCCGCTGTATGATTGTATAGTAGGTCTGGAAAAACTGCTGCATTTATGTTTGGCATTTTTAATGGAGAATAAGCAACTCCATCTTCAATCATCTTAACCATAATGATTATTTATATTTTTTGTGCCGTCACTGTCTCCGCCCCCCACACCCTAACTAAAGACAAAAACTATATCCTCTGTCCTCGGTAACAATAATTATACTGTGGTATGGTAGTCAACGTTTGTATTGGCGAAAGTACATATAAAATACTTTCGCCAATACATCCAAATAAGCTGCGTTTACGAAAGTTATTTCTGCTGATAGAAATAATAATGTACAAGAGTGCGATGCCACCGATGCTCAACAAAAAAATCCAGCTGGTACCATAAAATAAAATTCCGGCATGCAATGCCGGTATTCAAAAAATATAAATCACAAATTCTTATTGAAAAGTAGCAGACACCGTAACCTTATCTTTCACCATTTCTCTCAACACATTAGCAATTCCATTCGCATCCAATCCAATCTCTGCATACAATTGCTTTGATGTGCCATGCTCTACCAAACGGTCGGGGATACCCATTATTTTTACAGTTGCTTTGTAGCCATGTTCATTCATAAATTCTAAGATGGCGCTGCCAAAACCACCCTGTACGGTGCCGTCTTCTATGGTGATGATCCTGCTGAATTTTTTAAACACTTCATGCAGCAAAGCTTCATCTAATGGCTTTGCAAAACGCATGTCGTAGTGAGCCGGGTTAATACCTTCTGCCCTTACATCACGGATAGCAGTAGCCGCAAAATTGCCAGGGTGACCAAAGGACAGTATCGCTACGTCTTCTCCATCTTTTAATTTTCTGCCTTTACCAATTTCTATTTTTTCAAAAGGTGTTTTCCATTCCGGCATCACTCCTTCGCCACGGGGATAGCGGATCACAAAAGGATTGGTGGTGCTGTCTAACTGTGCCGTGTACATGAGATTGCGGAGTTCCTTCTCATTCATCGGTGCACTGATGATCATATTGGGTATGCAGCGCATGTATGCAATGTCGTAACAGCCATGATGCGTTGGTCCGTCTTCACCCACCAGACCTGCCCTGTCTAAGCAAAATATTACCGGTAGTTTTTGAATGGCCACATCATGCACCACCATATCGTATGCCCGTTGCATAAAGGAAGAGTAAATATTGCAGAACACTTTCATGCCCTGTGTAGCAAGGCCGGCACTAACGGTTACGGCATGCTGCTCACAGATGCCCACGTCAAAAGCACGGTTGGGCATTTTCTCCATCATGTATTTTAAAGATGAACCGCTGGGCATGGCAGGCGTAATGCCCATGATCTTGTCATTCTTTTCTGCCAGCTCAATAATGGTTTGTCCAAATACATCCTGGTACTTGGGAGGTTGCGGCAGTTCAAATTTTTTCTTTTGTATCTCGCCGGTTACTTTATCAAACAGTCCGGGGGCATGCCACTTGGTTTGGTCTTTTTCCGCAAGTTCATAACCCTTGCCCTTCACCGTCATGATATGTAAAATTTTGGGGCCGGGGATATTTTTTAGATCCTGTAATGTGTCGATCAGCTTAGTGATATTGTGTCCGTCAATAGGTCCGAAATAACGGATGTTGAAGGCTTCAAATAAATTAGACTTGCTGGTTACTGCGCCCTTGATGCCTTCGGCAATTTTATGTGCCACTTTGCGACTGAGGTTTTTACCGGCAGGTAATTTACCCAGCACATTCCATACTTCGTCTTTTAATTTATTGTAAGTGGGTGAAGTAGTAATGTCTGTTAAATATTCTTTCAGGGCACCAACATTTGGATCAATGCTCATACAATTATCGTTGAGGATAATGAGCATATCACTTTCGGCAACGCCTGCATGATTCATGGCTTCAAAAGCAATACCGGCGGTCATGGCCCCATCACCAATTACAGCGATGGATTTCCTGTCTTTTTCTCCTTTGTATTTGGCTGCCATCGCCATACCCAGCGCCGCACTGATGGAAGTGGAAGAATGCCCCACGCCAAAAGTATCGTACTCACTTTCACTGCGTTTGGGAAAGCCACTGAGGCCGTTGTATTTTCTGTTGGAAGGAAATGCATCTCTGCGTCTGGTTAAAATTTTATGTCCGTAAGCCTGGTGACCTACATCCCAAACCAATTGGTCGTAGGGAGTATTGTACACATAATGTAAAGCCACTGATAATTCCACTACACCCAGGCTGGCTGCAAAGTGACCGCCATGCACACTTACCACGTCAATAATATACTGCCGCAGTTCGTCACATACCTGATGCATCTGTTCTTTGCTGAGCTTTTTTAAGTCGGCGGGGCTGTTGATATTGGATAAAAGAGGTCCTGCTTTTATTTCCATGCTTGTTTATTTGCGGTGTAAAGGTATGTTTTTTTCGGGTCGGGGCGCTGCTGGCGACCTGAACCATTGAGTTTTGCCGGTAAGACTGAAAGGCGGTAAGAATTTTATATCTTATCGTTTTGCCGGTAAGACGGTAAGGCGAAAAAGAATTTTTCTTTTTTTTATTTTAAAACCTATGAGTTCTGCTGCCTCCGCCAAATATAGTAACAAGATTTACCACCGATAGTTGCGGCATCTTTAATTATCTTTAAAAATAATTGCATACCAAAGCAACAAAATTTCTGTAAAGGGATTCTATGATTAAATACTGTTTATGAAATTTATTGCCTCCGTGTTTTTTATTGTATGCCTTTTTTATTTATGCGGCTGCACTATCTGTAGTTCCAAAAAAATAAAATGTATTGCTTTTAATGAACCGGTATTTAATAAATGGTTTCCTTATACGGACAGCAGCAGGGTATTGTATCAAAACACCGTTACCGCAGATACATTTAGTTACCTGGTAGAATATGCCACTTTCTCAAAGGAATATGAAACCAGCCGGGGTGGATTTGAAAATAGTAACAGGCCCTGCGGTACCTCTGCTTACTTTGCCAGTGCCAATTATAGTAACAGTCCTTTTGGTACAATCGGAATCAACTATACCACCCAACAGCAGGTTGATAATGGTCCATCAACAAAAAGCCTGGGCGTACATTTTAATAATACAGACTGGGCAACAGGTGAAATATTTGAAAATAGTTTTGCTGTACCGTTTAATTATGGATCGGGTACAACAGCAAAAATTGATTCCGCTCAAAATATGTTGTTTGATAATGGCATTACTTATCAGCAGGTGGTGATGCTGACGAATGATACGGTTTCCAACAAAGCAGAAAGAGCCTACAAACTTTTTATTGCAAAAAATAAAGGTATTATTGGTTGTGAAATGTTTCCTTCTAAACAAAAATGGGTGATCCAGTAACTGCACATGAATTTTCCGGTGATGCTCTCTTTTGGGGATACAAAATTTCCGCTGCATGGCGTGCTGGAGTTTGCTGCCTACTTTATTGGCTTTCGATATTTTTTATACCTGCGGAAAAAACAGCCCGATGCCATCAATACAAGCAACAGGATATGGATATTGATCGGTGCTATATTAGGTTCTATTATTGGCAGCAGGATTGTGGGCGGGCTGGAAGATCCAACTCAAATAAAAATAGCCGATAATGTTTTTATGTATTTCTATCAGAACAAAACGGTACTGGGTGGTTTTCTCGGAGGACTGTGGGGAGTAGAATTGATGAAGAAAATCATTAAAGAAAAACACAGCAGTGGCGATCTGTTTACTTACCCGATGATGCTGGCATTGATTATTGGCCGGTTGGGTTGTTTCAGTATGGGTATTTATGAGGAAACTTATGGAACTGTAACTAATTTTTTTTCAGGGATGAATTTGGGTGATGGAAAACTGCGGCACCCGGTTACTTTATATGAGATGGTATTTTTAATATTGTTATGGATTGGATTGTTGAAGGTGGAAAAAAAATATCAACTGGCGGAAGGTGCAAGGTTTAAAATTTTTATGATCGCCTATATTGTGTTTCGGTTTCTGCTTGATTTTATCAAACCTCATTATACTTTTAGCTTTGGGTTATCTACTATACAGATTACCTGCTTTGCAGGATTGATTTATTATTTCACTATTTCTTTCCGGAAGAAAAATTTATATTTGAATAAATAAATTTTTATGCAAACTATTACATTAAAACATATTGTGTGGAGAGATGGAAAGTATTTTGTAGCTCAATGCCTGAATATTGATGTGAATAGTTTTGGAGAAACGAAAGAAGAAGCGCTGAAAAATTTACAGGAAGCAATTGAACTTTACATGGAAGATGCCGATGAAAAAAGCATTCAGGAGGTAGAACAGCCAGAAATCGTTTCTTCAAATTTTGAGCATGCCTAAACTGTATTCATCTTCTTATATTTTATCAGTTTTAAAACGAAACGGTTTTTACTTTGTTTCTCAAAAAGGGAGCCACATCAAATATAGAAAAGAAGGCAATCCAGTTTTAACTGTTATTATTCCAGCCGACAGAAAGGAGATGCCCATGGGAACTTTCAATTCAATTGTAAGGCAATCTGGCTTACCGAAATCTGCATTTGAATAACTCTCAAACCTTAAACTTCAAACTTTCCCCATGCCCGAACGCCCTTACATCTACTACGATTTTACCCTGAGTATCTGTAGCACCTGCCTTAGAAGGGTGGATGCAAAAATTGTGTTTGAGAACAGCAATGTGTATATGCTGAAAAACTGTCCTCATCATGGTTTTGAAAAAGTATTGATTGCTACCGATATTGAATATTATAAAAACATCCGCAATTACAACAAGCCATCTGAAACACCATTAAAATTCAATACCAAAACACATTATGGTTGTCCGTATGATTGTGGTCTTTGCCAGGATCATGAACAGCACAGTTGCTTAACGGTGATTGAAATTACAGACCGCTGTAATTTGCAATGCCCCACCTGCTATGCCATGAGCAGCCCTCACTATGGCAGGCACAGAACTGTGGAAGAAGTGGAACAGATGCTGGATATTATTGTGGCCAATGAAGGCACGCCGGATGTGGTGCAGATCAGCGGTGGCGAGCCAACCATACATCCGGATTTCTTCGCCATCATGGACATTGCCAAGAAAAAACCGATCAAGCATTTAATGCTGAATACGAATGGTATCAGGATTGCAAAAGATTTTGAATTTACCAAACAACTGGCAACATACACACCAGACTTTGAAATTTATTTACAGTTTGATTCTTTTAAACCCAATGCGCTGCAACTGCTGAGAGGAAAAGACCTGACAGAAACAAGGATGAAAGCGCTGGAACATTTGAATGCACTGAATCTTTCCACCACACTGGTGGTTACTTTACAGCAAGGTGTGAATGATGATGAGATCGGAAAGATTATTGAATTTGCATTGAAACAAAAATGTGTTCGTGGCGTCACCTTTCAGCCAACACAGGTAGCTGGCAGAACAGAAAATTTTAATCCTGCCACCGACCGCATTACCTTAACGGATGTACGCCAAAAAATTTTAGATCAGACCAATATCTTTCAGCCCAACGATTTGATACCGGTGCCTTGTAATCCTGATGCGCTGGTAATGGGGTATGCCTTAAAGTTAGCCGGACAAACTTTTCCATTGACCAGGTATATTGACCCTGCACAACTGTTAGACAACAGCCGCAATACCATTATATATGAACAGGGCGATGCACTGAAAGAACAGATGATCAATATTTTTAGTACCGGTATTTCTGTAGATAAGGTAGAAGAAAACATGAAGCAACTGCTCTGTTGCCTGCCGCAAATAGAAGCACCCGGTTTGGGTTACGACAATTTATTTCGTATCATTATTATGCGGTTTATTGATGCATATGATTTTGATGTGAGGGCTATTAAAAAAAGTTGTGTGCACATTGTACATAAGGACGGACGGATCATTCCTTTTGAGACGATGAATTTATTTTACAGGGATGAGAAGGAGGCTTACTTAAAAGAACTGCAAAAAGAAAGGGCATCATTTACAGTATAAATAATTTTTCATGGGGTCTCTCTTTATTCTTTTGCTGATTGCCGCAATATTATCTCCACTCTTACTTTTATTACTGGGGGTTATCTTTTTATTTAACAATGATGAGGTAAAAAGAAAGCGTGGCAAATATCTTTTACTCACAGGAGTATTGGCAATACTGGTAGAAATATTGATCGGGTATTCAATATGCTCCAATCTTAATTTTCATTAACAGAAATAATGCAGCTACAAGTTTAAATTATAAATTCTCTATTTTTACCCGTCACAAACCTAATTTATAAAAACTTTTACCGGTGAAACTTCAAAATAAAGTATTGCTGATTAGTTTTGGCATCGCAATATTAATCATATTAACAATTGCTTTTGCCACAGACTCCTGGTGGGGTAATGGTTTTTGTTTATTGGCGGGCTTAACAGGAATGTTTGGTGCGGCTGGTTATTTGAGCCTAAGTTTATTGTTGCTTTTTTTAAAGGATAAAAGTTACTCAAAAGGTTTAGCGTTATGTTCAGTTATATTGTTCCTGCTGGGTTTTATTCTTTTTAAATTTCTTCCTCAATATTAGTAACCAGTCTCTTCTTCAATATGAAACTTCAACAAAAAATTATCCTCATAAGTTTTGCAATTGTATTGCTGTTGGGTGCTTTAGCAGGAGCCGGAAGCGGATCGGCTAAGGCAAGTGATTTCCTGATGGTTTTAGGAATGGTTGGTTTTTTTGCAGGGCTGCTTCAATTAATAGTTGGATTATTTTTATTGGCTAAAACAGATAAAAGATATGCCCAGGGATTTTTAATGAGTGGTGGTATATTAATGCTGATTGGCTTTGCAACCCGTACTGCTAATTTTAGTATGAATATGCATTAAGCGTACTTCATCATATTCAATATCAAATCAGCATCCGGGCAATTGCTTAAATATTTTTCTCTTTCACTTTTTGAACATACACCGGGGTAATCACCTTCATTCAACCGGATATCATCTATAATTTGAAAATGTAAATGCGGTGGCCAGTCGCCGTTTTCAGATGGTGCTCCAAAATGTGCCAATACTTCGCCACGACTGATGTATTTTCCTTTCTGCAAAGGAGTGATATCTTTCAAACTTAAGTGACCATACAAAGTATAAAAAACAATGGTATCTAACTGGTGCTGTAAAATAATCGTGGCTCCGTAATCGCTAAAATTATTATTGAAAGCAAAGCTGTGTACAGTACCGCCAACGGGCACATATACTTTTGTTCCGGCTGCTGCCCAGATGTCGATACCGAGATGAATGCTTCTTTGCTCAACTCCTTCAAAGTGCTTGCTGCGGTTATACAATATCCTGTCTTCATTGTATCCTCCAATTCCATATTTAGCATTAGCCGCAGTTAATTTATTGTTTACATATGCAGAGAATGCAACGGTATCTTCAATCAATTCAGCTGTCAATTCTTTGTTTGCTGCCGTAAAATCTAAGTGAAGTAATTTATCTGTTACTCTATTAAAATCGACCACCATGTGAAATTGCCGGCGGTTTTTGTCGAGTACATTTTCTAACCTGTTTATCATTATGTGAAGGTAGCAATACCTGCAGGTAAAAGGAAAACTGCTAAAAGAATAAATCTAATAGAGACATTCTACTGGAAGAAGAAATTATGTTCAAGCGGAACATATAAAAAACAATTAGTTACTCTTGTCACTTCTCACCAGTACGATCACATCCCTTATTATTACGCCTGAAAGCATCCCAATAACAAAAATGGAAAGGAACTGTACTGTACGGATATTTTCATTTCCGCTGATCCTGGAATAGTTGCCAATGGCCAGTATCAGCAAGATGGAAGCTATAAAAAGCGGTCTTCTTTTTTTCATAAAATGATTAGTTTAGACAAAACTAATGTAGCAATTTTATATGATCTTTTATAACTGCTTTCGAAACTGCCTTACAAGTTTTTTAAATCAAGTGAACACTATTGCAGAACTATAGCTGGAATTTGTATGGTGTTGAGGGAGGCTGTGGATATTTACTTCAATACTTTGCAATAATTTTTCTTCCAGTAAATTTGCAAAGGCTTCAAAATAATCAATGGCATCTTCTCTTTTGTTACGCTTCAACCAGCGGAAACCACCAGCTAAATTGTGCAGCACTTGTTTGTCTGCTAAATATTCTATGTTGTGAATATCTGTTGGTGTAAGGCCAATGGCTTCCAGCCTGGTGATTAACAACGTAAGCGGTATATTGGTAACCGGGCAAAATTCTTCTGCCAGTTCTGTCCATTCGCCAATACCAGTATGAGCATAGCGGAGTATTTCTCCTTCGCTGAAATTGGTGACCACCTGAACAAGATTGCCACAGTTGCAGGCACCATGATGCCCCCATGCATAATGAGCACCCTTACGTAAACGGGTAGCCGTTTCTCTTAATACAGTGATGAGTTCGATAGTAGGATTTGCCATGAAGTTAATTTATCAGTAAAACATCGCTGCTCTTTATTTTGTTTAATGCTGCCACGAATTACAGGAATGAACACGAATAAATCTGTTCTTATCCGCCTCTGCTGTGTTACCCGTGCCTGCCTGTCGGCAAAGGCAGGTTCTATCAAATCACCACATTCACCATCTTGTTCTTTATATAAATTATTTTTTTTGGGTCTTTGCCTTCCAGCCATTTTTGTACCACATCATTTTGCAGTACCAATTTTTCTACATCTGCCTGTTGCAGGTCTAATGCAAGGTTTATGTTGGTTCTTACTTTGCCGTTGATGGACACCGGATATTCTTTGCTGCTTTCCACCAATAAAGCCGGATTGAATGTTGGATAAGTGGCGTCAAAAACCCCCTCCAACCTCCCCGCAGGGGAGACTTCAGAACCTAACTGATGGTAGAGTTCTTGTGCTATGTGAGGTGCATAAGGCGCTAATAAAATTAATAGCGGTTCTAAAATTTCTTTTTTATGGCACTTGATATCTGCCAGTTCATTTACACAGATCATGAAAGTACTTACGGCTGTATTGAAACTGAAACGCTCCGTATCTTCTTCAATCTTTTTGATGGTTCGGTGCAGTATTTTTAATTCTGCATCCGTGGCTTTCTCTGTTGTCCATACCTTACCCTTTAATTCATCAAAGAACAAACGCCAGAGCTTGCGTAAAAAACGGTGAACCCCTTCAATGCCTTTGGTATCCCAGGGTTTGCTTTGCTCCACCGGGCCAAGGAACATTTCATACATGCGGAAGGTATCGGCGCCGTATTTATTACATAAGTCAACAGGGTCAACTGTATTGAAATAACGTTTAGACATTTTTTCTGTTTCAACACCACAGATGTATTTGCCATTGTTCCCTTTTGATTCAGGGCTGGATATAGAGCTATCTTCACAAATGAAAATGGCATCTTTATATTCAGGCTTCCATAATCTAAAAGAGTTGATATCTAATTCTACTCCATCAACAATATTTACGTCTACATGTATTTCTTGTGGTACACCAATGAAACGAACGCTCCATCCAATGCCAAGAAATTTTGAAATTGCAGTTAATATATTTTCACTAACGATGTGGTCTTCATCAAAATATTTTTCATAAAGACCTTTTGATAGAAAGAAATGATTGCTATATCTTCTGGCAATCGGATTATTCGAGGAGGAATCCTCAATGGCTAAATTTAATCTATAAACAAATCTGCTACTCCCCTGTATCATCCCCTGATTCACCAATTTCTTAAACGGCTCATCAAATCCAATATACCCTAAGTCATACAACACTTTTGTCCATAAACGGCTGTACAATAAATGCCCAACCGCATGCTCGGTTCCACCAATGTACAGGTCCACCTGGTTCCAGTAATCACTCGCTTTTCTGTCGCAGAAAGTTTCTTTATTGTTGGGATCCATATATCTTAAAAAATACCAGGAAGAACCTGCATAGCCCGGCATGGTGCTGGTTTCTCTCACGAGTTTCGCTTCATTCTTCGCTACGTTCTTCCCGTAGTCACCCTTCTCCACTGTGTGGAGAAGGGAAGGGGAAGAGGTCCATTCTTTCAAATTCGCCAGCGGTCCTTGACCTTCTGGCCCCGGCCCATATTGATCTACATGCGGTAATTCCAATGGCAGCTCTGCTGCATCCAACGGAATCGCAATACCATCGCTCCAGATAATCGGGAACGGTTCACCCCAATAACGCTGGCGGCTAAAACCGGCATCCCTCATTTTATAATTCACTTTTCTTTTACCAATGCCTGCTGATTCTAATTTTTGCAACACTACTTCCGAAGCATCCATCATCTTCATGCCATTAATAAAGCCACTGTTTTCCAGGATGGCTTCTTTGGTTGGATTAGCTTCTTCACCATTAAAATAACTACCAATAATATTGGTGATGGGAATATTAAAATGTTTGGCAAATTTGAAATCCCTTTCATCACCGCAGGGCACCGCCATAATAGCACCGGTACCATAACCAGCCAGCACATACTCACTGATCCAAATCGGAATTTCTCTGCCGTCAAAAGGATTGATGGCAAACGCACCGGTAAAGCAACCGGTAATTTTTTTCTCTGCCATGCGGTCCACATCACTGCGGCTTTTTACATAGGCGATGTATTCGTCAACAGCAGCAGTCTGCTCCGGGCTTTTTATTTGTTGTACTAAATCTAACTCAGGTGCCAACACCATAAAGTCAACACCAAAGATGGTATCGGGACGGGTGGTGTAAACCCTCACCCCCGCCTCTCCCTGCAAGGGAGAGGAGCCGCCAGCAGCAGAAATTTTTTCTGCAGTTGAATTTTTTATTTCGTCTGCTTTTTCTTTTATCAGCTTTAATACTGCATCAATATTATGCAGTACTTCTTCATTGGTAAAGCGGAGTGTAGCAAAGCCAATTTCTTTTAATCTGCGGTCTCTTTGTTCATCTGCGGTTTTTTGTTCCAGGTCGTTGTGATAATCACCGTCAATCTCTATCGCCAGCCAAACATCCAGGCAAATAAAATCTGCAATATAATTTTCAATCGGATGTTGCCTTCTGAATTTATAACCGATCGCCTTCGCTCTTAAAGCATCCCATAAAATTTTTTCAGCTTTCGTTGGATTTTTTCTGTTCTTTTTAGCATTTTCAAAATTCATTGGGCTGTTTACCGAATATTTTGCATAGCCATGCCCCGGAACCCTCACCCCCGCCTCTCCCTGCAAGGGAGAGGAGCTGCCAGCAGTAGAAATTTTTTCTGCAGTTGAATTTTTTATTTCATCTGATTTTTCTTTTATCTCCTCATTCACCTTCGCACTATTCTCCTCATTCACCTTCGCACTATTCTCCTCATTCACCT
>JAYVLZ010000284.1:0-14278 GCA_043759175.1 Chitinophagaceae bacterium
AGTTGGATGGGTATGTATGCACTGAACATGATGGACATGGCACTGGAAATTGCACGACATGATATTTCCTTTGAAGACTCCGCAACAAAATTCTTTGAGCATTTTGTATTGATTGCAGAATCTTTAAACAGTCATTCATTGTGGAATAATGAAGACAAGTTTTTTTATGATACGTTGTGTATTGCAGGCGCTGATCCACTGCCACTGCGTATTCAAAGTATTGTTGGCCTTACCAGTCTATTTGCGGTGAGTACTATTCCGAAAGAATTATTTGATGCCTTACCAGATTTTGAAAAAAGAGTTGCCTGGTTTGAAAATTACCGGAAAAAAAATAACCGTTTCTGGCCCAATGAAGAACGTGGTGATGGCGAAGAAGTATTGATATCGCTGGTAAAAAAAGACCGCTTAATTTTTTTATTGCAAAGACTGTTGCATGAAGGTGAATTTTTATCAGATGGCGGTATCAGGGCCTTATCAAAATATCACGAAGCAAATCCTTATTCAGTAACTATTGATGGAAACAGTTATACCATTCAGTATGATCCCGGAGATTCTACCAGTAACCTTTTTGGTGGCAACAGTAACTGGCGTGGCCCGGTGTGGATGCCCATCAATTACCTCATCATTCGTTCTATCAGAAAATATGGGGAGTTCTATGGCGATCATCTGAAAGTAGAGTGCCCCATTGGTTCAGGTAATATGATGAACCTGACAGCAGTTTCGCAATTTATTACCAACAGGGTAATCAGCCTTTTTGCAAAAGATGCCAAAGGCAATAGAAAATCTTATGGAGATTATAATTGGTTTTATAAAAAACCCGGTAATGAAGACCTTGTTTTATTCTTCGAATATTTTCATGGCGATTCTGGTGCCGGCCTGGGAGCCAATCATCAAACAGGATGGACATCACTGGTAGCAGACCTGATCGGCGGTAAAGAAGTAAAAGATGAAGAATGGAAAGAAGGCAGTGGTTATGAAATTTTTGTGGAAGAGGAAGAAGGGGAATGATGATATAAACCTTAAGAGTGTGAAATAAACAAAAAGATTTATTTCACACTGTTTCCATATCGTGCCGATAATTCCGCCCTTGAATGAATATTTAATTTCCGGTAAATATTTTTGATATGTGAGTTCAGCGTTTCCACCGAAATAAAAACAGCCGCTGCTATTTCTTTGTAGCTGGCCCCTTTCATCAGCAACTGCAATATTTCGTTTTCTTTTTTTGTGAGATTTGATTCTTCCAGTTCCCTTGTCCTTGCATCATTGTATTGAAAATATTCCAACACTTTTGTTGCAATCAATCCATTCATTGCAGACTCTCCTTTACTCAGTCCAATAATTGCATCTATAATTTTTTGCGGACTGTCTTTTTTAAGCAGGTATCCATTTGCCCCTGCTTTTATTGCACCAAATATTTTTTCATCATCTTCAAAAACAGTCAGCATTAAAACTTTTATTTCAGAAAATTCTTTTTTTATTTCCCACACTGCCTGTATACCGTTCATCCCGGGCATATCAATATCCATCAATACCACATCCGGTTTTTCCACTTCAAACCGGCCCATCATTTCATCACAATTTTCCAGTTTGTGTATCAACCGGAAATCTTCATTCAACTGCATAATGATAGAAATAGCTGTGCGATACTGTGCATTATCCTCTATGATTGCAATATTGATCATGCTTTAAAGTTAATCAATGTCAATGCTGTTTTGTATCCCATGAACTTGGTATTTTAAAAGGATAGGGAAAATGCATAACAATAACAGTTCCCTTTCCGGGTGTGCTGTCTATTGTTAAATTTCCATTCAGGTCTTCGGCCCTTTTCCGCATGTTCTTCCATCCATTACCAGTTCCTTTTATAGCGCCGTCAAATCCTTTACCATCATCTGTTACCTGTAAAAAAAACTGGCTGTTCTGTATAAATAATTTTGCATTGCACCCTGCTGCATCTGCATATTTAGTCATATTATTGATGGCTTCTTTAAAAACAAGAAAAATATTTTGTCTTACTTCACCAAGCATCATCATTTCTTCATTGATGCTGCTTTCAATATGAAACTGGATATTTTTTGAATGACAAATTGGTGTGGCAAATTTTATCATGATATTTTTTAAACTTTTAAAATTATCATGCTGTGGATTGGTGGCCCATGAAATTACTTCGAGTCTTTCCAGCATGTCAGTGGAATTGTCCCTTATCAGTTCTGCAATTAAAGTATTATCAGGATTGTCCTTTAATATTTCTGAATAAGCTTTTACACTGCTGAGTGTGGCACCTACATCATCATGCAGATCCCTGTGCAGGCGGTTACGGACCTGCAATACCCGTAGTTGCTGTTTTAAGCGATACCGGAATAAAGCATAAACCAGTGCAGCAACAGCCAGCAACAGCAATGATATAAACCACCATGTTTGCCAGAATGGGGGTTTTATGATCAGTACAAGCCTGGAAGGTTTTTCATTCCATATACCCAGGTGATTGGCATTCTTTACCAATAAAGTATAAGTGCCAGGATCCAGGTTGGTGTATGTAATTGAATTAAAATCTGAGATATAGTTCCATTCTTTGTTAAAGCCTTCCAGTTTATATGAATAAGTAAAATTCTCAGGATCGCCTAAATCCATATTAGAGAGTTCGAAACTGATTACGTTTTGATCATGAAACAGCACTACCGTGTCGGTTAAATAAGGCGCTTTATTTAACACATTGCTGTTTGAAGGAACTACGGATTTATTTGATATCCGGATATCTGTTATTATAGTTGGTAAGTTATTTATTTCTTTCTGTAAAGAGGAGGGATCAAAATAAATCAGCTTACCATCATTGGTACCGAAAGCGATCGTACCATTCTTGCAATTTAAAGAGGAAAAAAAGGAAAAATTAGAAGATGACAATCCGGAGGTGCTGTTGTAATTGGTGAACCTGTTATTTTTTTTGTTATACCTGCATAAACCATTGTCTGTACTAATCCATAATTGATCATTCCTATCTTCTTCTATGCAATAGATAAGATTACTGGGTAAGCCATCAGCAACGGTAAAATAAGTTACTGAATCTTTAGAAGGGTAATAAGCATTCAATCCGCCACCAACAGTGCCGAACCAAACTGTTCCTTTTTTATCGATAAAAACACAACTGGTAATATTTAAAGTAATACGATTTTTACCGGGTGATTGAATTGTAAGGTTTTTTCTCATTACAGCCTTATTACCTGTTGTTAAATTAAAAAGACCCCCATTGAGAGAACTGATCCATATTTCATCACCTGCTCCTTTTTTTATCTGGGTTATGGCTATCGGTGCAAGAAAATTCTTATTCTGTGCTGGTGCAATATATTGTACCATTTTTTTGCTGAGTGTGTCGAAATAGAACAAGCCGGATTTGATCACATTCATTGCATAAATGCCAGCCCATATTTTGCCTGATCTGTCTTCCTGGAAATTGAGTACACGATAAAACAATACACTATTTGTATCCTGTGTGCTAAATGGTATTTGGATGAATTCAGTTGAGTTTTTGGATTTATAAAAGACCCCTTCAGCCACAGTACCTATCCATAAGTTTTTTTTGCTGTCAATATAAATACTGCTAACTCCTTTCTTAAAAATTTTGTCAGTAATATTTATTTCATTTAATATCCCAGTATGGTGATTGTATCTTACAAGCGAATATTGTGTTCCAATCAGCCAGGTGCTGTCAGTTTCTTCCTTTATCTCATTTATTTCTTCCCCCTGTGAAAATGCATCCAGGCCGGCTAATAATTGAAATGCAACAGAAGGTTTAACCACTCTGAACAAACCTTGTTTCTTTGTAACTATCCAGATATTTCCCTGTTTATCCTGGATAATGTCAGTTACGTTATCTAACTGATTACTGAATGCACTAATAGTATTTGACGCAGCATTGTAAATAAACAATTTATTGTTAGTAGCAATCCAAAACTGTTCTTCCCGATCCCGGAATATCTTAATTACCGTATCTTTTTTAAAAAACTGTTCGGTTAAGGAAACAGGTTGATGGGCTGGTTGTAAAGAAACAGCATTAAGAATGGTAAGACCATTCTCTCCGCCTATCCAGATATTTCCTGAAGTATCTTTTGCAAGTGAGAAGTAACCGGTTTTCTTTTTATTGACAACATTGTTATCAGCAGATAGAATTTCCCTGACATGGTTATTTGCTGCATCAACAAGGAAAATGCCGTCCCCTGATGCAAGCAATACTTTATCTTCTTCAGATTCAATGATATCCCTGATACGGGAATTAGGTGTTATTGATGGGATGATAAAACTTTCTTTAACCTCACGTTCCTGGGTGAATCTGTGTATCATTTTGGGAGATACAACCCATAAATAACCAGCTTTTGCTGAATGACGAATACATGAAATGATTGAAATATCTTTATCCATTAATCCGGAATTGACCCTTTCTGTTGAAGAATGAAAAAAATCAAATTTGTTCATTCCCCCGCCATACGTGCCGACCCAGATATTTCCCTTTACATCCTGCTCCAGGCATTGAATATAATTATGAGATAATGATGAAGAATCAGAAGGGTTATTTAAAAACTTAT
Source organism: Chitinophagaceae bacterium (assembly GCA_043759175.1). GTDB lineage: Bacteria > Bacteroidota > Bacteroidia > Chitinophagales > Chitinophagaceae > Ferruginibacter. The sequence continues at coordinate 4,575 of JAYVLZ010000284.1, forward strand.
CTACTTTTAAACCATTATACCGGTACAACCCGTTAATGGTACCGATCCATAAAAAACCTTTTTTATCCTGCAGCAGACTGGTGTACAAAATATTTTTCGGCAATCCTTTTATTTCAACTTTCTGAACCAGATAAGCAGGAGATGTTTGGCCTGAAGATACTGTGACTGCTAATACACTTATTGTAATAAAGATATTTGCAAACAAATATTTCATTCCTTTAATATAATGTGCAAATTTTTATTGTGCAACGTATTTGTCATCTTTTAAATAATGCCAGGTCAATTAAAGAAAGGTGCATCGTATCAAACAGGTTTTATATTGTTATTCAATCTAAAGAAATTTTCCGGATCATATTTTTGTTTGATCAACTTCAACCGTTCATAATTTTCACCATAAGCATTTTTTATTCTTGCATCATCGTCGCTATCGAGATGGTTTACATAAACACCGTTGGTGAATGGTTCAATCTCTTTCCAGAAACTCCTGGTCCAGGTAATATTTTTCTCATCATCAGCAGTGTCTGTCCATTGGCTGATAATATCACTGTCCCACTGATTTTGCCGGTGAACAAATGCTGTAGCCTGCGGATCAATTTTTGTTGCGGCACCACGTATATGAAAAAACAGAACAGGAGATAGCGGAGATGGCCTGGTGGCAACATGCCTGGTGAATATATCCAGTAGTTCATCCGGCAGTTCTGTAAAATAGCCTGACTTCCAGTAACGCCTGATACCCGTTGGTGCAGCAGCATCAATGATAGATTGTAATTGGGTGTAAGGTATTTCAGCAATTAAATCTGCCAGCGGGGAACCAAATGAACGAAGTGGGGCCAAATGTTTTTCTGCATCTTTTAATTCTCCCATCCATGCAGGTAATATAAAAGTTACCGGCAATCCATCCGGTGTAACAATAAAACCGGAATAACTCATCAGTTCATCTGGTGCAGACCGTATATAGTTTCTGTAAAACTGAAATACTTCTTTAACCTGTTCCATTGGGTATAAAATCATCCCTGCCATTACATTCGGCCCGAATGAATGTAATTGATATTCAAACTTAGAAACGATCCCAAAATTTCCACCACCACCACGAATAGCCCAGTATAAATCGGCATAATTATTTTTATTAACTTTAATTTGCTCCCCTTCTGCTGTTACCATTTCTGCGGATAACAAATTATCACTGGTAGTTCCATGTTTGCCCATCAGCCAACCAAGCCCACCACCTAATGTAAGCCCTGCAATACCGGTATCGGAAACAGTGCCGCCGTTGGTTGCAAGTCCGAGTTGTATGGTTGCTTCGTCAAATTCTTTCCATAACACTCCCGGTTCGGCAGTGGCAGTTTTATTAACTACATCCACATGAATCGCCTTCATCTTCGACAGATCAATCATCAACCCACCTTCACATACAGCATTGCCTGCCACATTGTGTCCGCCACCTCTTACGGAAACAATTAACTTATTTGCTCTTGCAAATTTTACTGCCTGCATGATGTCATTGCTGTTGATACATTGGGCAATGACAGCAGGTCTTTTATCAATCATGCCATTCCATACTTTTCTGGCAGTATCAAATTCAGCATCTCCTTTTGTGATAACTTTTCCTTTGATCAGTTGTTGAAGTTCATTTTTCATAATCAATTTTCTAATACTTTTTTTTAATATGTCAAGATGTAAATCTACTTCACCTTAATCACCCTTAGTATCTTCCGCTCACCTCCCTGCGATACTTCTATAAAATAGGCTCCGCCTGGCCATTTATCCCCTATACGTAAGGTTGAGAAAGCTCCTAATTTTTGATTTAACTGGATCACTCTTCCGTAAACATCCATCACCCTGAGTATTGCCGGGCCGGCATCTTTACCTTTTATAATTATATTAAAGGAAGTTGGTGTTGGGTTAGGCATCACACTAACTTGCAGCATCCCGGATGGTATCTCCAAAGCTGAAGGTCTGGCTATAGTTGGTGGCAAACAGTTTGGTGTGCAATTGCCCAAGAAATCACCATGAGCCAGGTGCTCCTGAACTGCTGACTGATCCACACATATCTTTACACATGGGTTCTTGATACTACCGGTTTTATGACAGATCGTAACCTTTACTATATTGCTATTCCCTGCAAAACACCGAACATCTTCTGCATGTATATTATTTGTACAAGTATAGGTACACCTGTTAGCATCGGTAACTGTTGCGGTAATAATTGCATCCTGCATTAATGTTACATCCAGCAGGTAACCGGTAGCTGATGTTATTGTACTTGTTGATGTAGAAACCGGGTTCCATAAAGGCGAACCAGACACCGGACATGTAGTATAGCTATTACTGCCTGTGTTTGCACCGGGTGCCCATATTTCATCACCTGAGCTATTAATCAAATTACAATTGATCGGACGATTCATTGTAATTGAAACTTTATAAGGTGCCATACCACCAGATGGTTTCACGGTAATCGTTGCCTTTTGATCTAAAGTAAAACCAAAATAAAGTACGGGGTTATTATTGGTACAGGTTGCTGTGAGTGCAGGTAATGTACCAGTGGATGAAATAATTATATTTCCAATCATCGAAGAAGTGCAGTTTGTAGATGTATTTACCGATAGTACAGTATAGGTGCCCGCTGTTGTTTGGTTACCAAAACTGATAGCTAAGCCTGTTCCTGGTATTGGACTTCCGATATTTATAGTGCCGTTTAATTTAAGCTGATAATTTACACCAATTTGTGAACCGGGTAATCCAATTGACAAGGGGGTTCCTGTAGTGCATTGTCCTGCAATACTAGTTAAACTAAATTCAGCCGGCAGTGAATTTACGACTACTGTAACCACTGCTGATGTAGCAGAACAGCCGTATACACTGGTAACTGTAACAGAATAAGTTCCGCTTTGTGAAACGGTTATACTCTGTGTAATAGCGCCTGAAGACCATAAATAATTATTTCCATTCGATGAAGTAAGGGTTACTGAACCACCTACACAAAATGTAAGAGGACCAGATGCGGTAATAACTGGTATTGTGCCACCTGTTGCTAACTCATCAATCAATCCATCACAATCATCATCAATATTGTTACAAATTTCTATAGCACCTGGATGAATTGCAGAATTGCCATCGTTACAATCAGTACTGTTACTTACATAACCTGATGGTACAGTACATGCCTGAATAGTTACAGATAAATTTCCATAGCTATCCCCATCCTGGTCACGATAGAAAGTGCTTTGCACTCCTTCATCAATCAATCCGTCACAATCATCATCTATGTTGTTGCAAATTTCCATAGCACCGGGATGAATTGCAGCATTGCCATCATTGCAATCAGTACTGTTACTTACATAACCTGAAGGTGCTGTACATGCCTGAATCGTTACAGATAAATTTCCATAGCCATCCCCATCCTGGTCACGATAGAAAGTGGTTTGCACTCCTTCATCAATCAATCCGTCACAATCGTCATCAATGCCATTGCAGACTTCAATAGCGCCGGGATGAACAGATGCATTATTATCGTCACAATCTTTATTATTTGTAACATAGCCTGAAGGTGGAGTTGTTGCACAAGTGATGGATGTTTTTGCTGGATCACCATAACTATCACCGTCGGCATCAGCATAATAAGTATTTTGAGGAAACCCTTCATCAATTTGTCCATCACAATCATCATCCACTCCATTGCAGATTTCCACAGAAACGGGCAGGAAAGGTCCGTTGGTAAATAGACCTGAAACTTCGGAATTTGATAAGGCACGGTTAAACAGAATTACGTCATCCAAATCCGCATTGGCAAAATATTGAGTGACTCCACTTTCATATTCGCAACCTAATGTTAACGGGCTGCTATCATAGAATATACTTAGTGTTGCGCTGATAGTGCTCACCAGCCCTCCATTAAGATAAATCTTCATTACTTTAGTGGCATCATCAAATGTGGTGACATAATGAAGCCAACCAGCGTTAATGGGTTGAGAAACAAAAGTGCTGGCGCAGCTCTGGGCATTGCACATAAACGCTCCAATTTGCCCGCTAATATTATCGTAAGCGGGTACATAAGAATTGAAATACCCTGTGCTGATAGACTTGCTTATAAACGCCTGGTATTGCTGGCCGGTAGAGCCATTGAATTTTACCCAGGTAGAAATTGAAAGACTGGCTGGACGCAAGTCTGCATGATCGGGAATTTCTATACGTGCATTTGTTCCGTTGAAATGGTATGCACTGTTGGGAGTTCCAAACCGATCTGTAGTTAATGTTGCATTATAAACAATACCGTTGTGATTATTACCACTTACATCATTTGCGTTTCCGTCGAAAGGCATGTAAAGTTTTAAACCGTTCATTAGAGTTTTATCAACTTGTCCATCGCAATCATCATCAATTCCATTGCAGACTTCCACAGCACCGGGATAAACAGCCGGATTGTTATCATTACAATCTCCGGCAATGCAAGATGTATTGCAAGGTTGAGTAAATGACGTAATAGAATTTGAACTATTCCCGAATCCATCATTATCCATATCAGCATACCATGTTAAAGGGGTGGCCGTTTTGCCAGTAACCCAATTTGAATTAGAACCCGTTAAAGTAAAATTTAATAACGTTCCGTTCTGAGCGCCATTACCGGTTGCAATATCATTAAGCGTTGATAAACCGGTGTTATTCCCTCCTATTGTTACAGAAGGATTATTAAAGTCATAATAGGCAAGCAACCCCGTTTCATTTCCCTGGAGTTGGACATTTATTGCCTGTTTAATTTCACAATGAGATCTGACAATATTCCAAAGACGCACTTCATCAATACTTCCATTTAAATAACGGCCTCCACAGCAGGGGTCATATCCGATGTAAAGATTTCCGTTAGTGTTTACACTGCCACCAGTATTATTCCCTTGCGCCACCAGTTCACCATCTACATAAAAATACATCTTACCTAAAGAACCATTGTAAGTTCCAGCATAGTGATGCCATTGGGTTATATCAAATGTTGGTGATGGTGAAAAAGCGATTGCGTAAGTATTTGTATTGGTGTAAACATAAAAACGCACTTGTTTGAGTCCCTGATCCGGATGGATGATAAATGAATTATCCTTGTTCACCATCATCCCGTAATTATTCCAGGTTGAAGTATTACTTCGTGCCCAACATTCGATTGTCATTTCCATTCCAGGTTGAATAGCAGGAGAGTTATTTATTACAACAATATCACCATTACCATTAAAAGCCAATGCCTTTCCGCCAGATTCACTAGCTGGTGCATCAACTACCCCATCGCAATTGTCATCGACCTGGTTGCAAACTTCAGTGGCACCCGGATGAATTGCATTGTTATTATCGATACAATCCTTGTTATTGCTTACTTTGCCCGCTATTGAATTGCAGGATGCTATACCCGGATCATTGGCATCACCATAGCCATCCCCATCCGCATCAACATACCAATGGGTATATCCAATCTGTGGATTGTTATCATCACAATCATTGCTGTTACTTACATATCCCGCCGAAGCACTGCAGCCAAATGTTGAATTAATAGCATTTCCAAATCCATCGCCATCCACATCCCGGAACCATCGCTGGTAGTTGGGATTGTCTTCATCAACCTGGCCATCGCAGTCATCATCTATACCATTACCATCTATTTCAAAACTGTAATCATTAAATGATGCTGTGAAATACATACCGGTATATGGAAAAGTCAGGCAGTTGTAGTTGGGATTATTTACAGTATATAAATCTCCTCCTTTTCCTGTGATAAAATATTTACAATAATCCCAGGTAGTTATAGCCATGCGGCTTTGAAAGGAACCACCCCCCAATCCAAAATTCTGGAAATATATTTTTTCCCCGTTCGCTTTAAGTTTTAAAATAAAATTCTGGTAATCCGGAAGGCATACAGCATAAGGTAAAACACCTCCATTTGTATAGCTACCTACAACAAGTATTTCATTATTGGGATTACAAAGAAGGAACAACATATTGCCAGTGTAATAAAATTGTGACCGAAACTGCCGGTTCCAAAGCATATTACCTGAAGCAGCATCGATCTTAATAACAATAGCCGAATTAGCCGAATAATCAAGCGTCATTGTAGTATTCTGAAACCGCCATTGATTAACCGATACCGGTCCCTGGGGTATGCCTCCAAATAAAAGATTGCTCTGATTATCAAAAGCAATTCCAAGTGTGCCAGAATAGAAGTCAGCCAACCCATCCATACGTAACGCATATACTACATGATTGGAACTGTTTAAACGGAAAAAGAATTCTGCACTTTGTACGGATGGTGTGTAATACTCATTTAAGGTAACACCGTCGTAGGTTAGCGGCGATGTAAAATAACCATTAATGATCCAGTCGCCATTGGGGGCATGCTTAATATTCCATATACGAATAGTGCTTGTATTATTAAGGGTAACAACAGTAGAGATAACTCCCAACGCATCTCTTTTCTTAATTGTATTACCATCACTGAAATATAACTCACTGTTATAAAATTCAAGTGCACTTATACCTCCGGCTCCCTGAGCAGGAAATAAATCCGCCACATAGTTTCCATTATAATTGAATTGAATAATATGGATTGCATTTGCATTGGTTATAGATGCAAAGACACCATTAACATGCAGGTCCTGGCAGTTATAAGCGATATAAATGGACCCATTCTGGTCACATACCATATTTGCAACACTATTTTCTCCATCATTCAGTGAGCTGCCAAAGGTTTTCGCCCAAATCACATTACCATTTTGATCCTGCTTGATGAGTATATTGTCAACACCATAATGGGCACTTACCGTAAACCCACCAATGGTAACAGACCCACTCTCAAGTTGTGCCACTGTGTAAATATTGTGAAATTCATCATAGATAATATTGCGATTGCCAAAAAGCCGGTTTGAATTGGATACTACAGAAGGCCCGGCCCAATTCCATGCCTGGTTTGGTGGGGCAACGCATTGTGCCAAAGACTCATTTATACATAACAATACAATAGTGGCAATGCAAAGTATTTTTAAATTTTTCATAACCAAATTTTTACAGTTATTAATGATGCTTACTAATGATGAATAGCCGAAAAGAAAGGGTACTGAAGTATAATTGCAACCAAAACAATAATGATTTAACAGTTAGTAAGATTTTCTTTATAGCTACCACAAAAAGGAAATTTTACATTAACAAGAAAAGATGATCGTACTATTTATTTTTTTGCTTGTTGAATAACAGTATAGCGCCAGGCGATCAATTGAATATTGGTGCCATAGTGTACAAAAAAAATTCTACTCGTTTTTTACAAAATGAATATCGGTATGGTATATCCCATTATTAAGCATTTCAATCAGTACCTCATCTATCCTCACTTCCCTTCTTTCAAAACTATAGGGCGCAAGTGGTGAAGTTGGGTCTTTTACAGCGTAGTCTTTTGCGGTGATCATACTAACAGTTTATCAATACTCTATCCACCCATCCACATCAAACCCGGCATCCTGGGGGTTTTGCGGATTGAAATATCCGCTGATGATAAAAGTGCCATTGGCATTTCTAAACTTTCCTGTACCGCCAAAAATGTTAAGATTGCTTGTAAATTCCACACGGGTAGCGCTTACCGGGTTGGTACTTCCAAAGCCAACTACAGCGGTCCATACAGATTGTCCCTTATCATTAAAAAAGATGGTGGATACCGTATTGGGAACTGTGATCCCTACAGCGGCAAGTTCTGATGAAAAGAACATATTCAACGGCGCAAAGCCAGACAGAAGACCTGTTGCCCCGAAAGTAACATACTGATTAAAAAATGTTTGACAGGTGCCAATGTGCGTAATGTTGCCATTGCCACCACCGGGATACCAGGCTGGCGCAGGATTAGGTGCTGTCCATCCATTAGCAACATCCGGAATAAAATTAAAGTAAGTGGTTAAATGGCCTTTTAAAGGTTTACGATGTTGGTGATGTCCTCTTTCAAGAAGATCTGCTTCATCGGCTGTTGATTCTTTTGGTTGCAATGATTCTTTTTGGCAACTCCATAAAAGGATGATGACAGAAAACAATACAGAAGTGCGGAGGAATGGGAACTTTTTCATTTTTTATTTTTTAGTGACAATTAATTATCATTGGTATTTATCGAACAGTAGAAATGTGAATGCGAATTTATAGATGAAGCAAGTGACAAGCAATCCCATAAGTTTGGTATATTAAAGAAAAGAGGATAGATACACTGGACTGAAACTATAAAGTGACTGCAATAAAAGAAGCCATTCATAAAGAATGGCCTGTTAAAATATAATAGAAGGCAGATTGTAAATGAGTGGAAATAATAAAGTTGTTTTATACTTTATTCAAAAAAGTAAAAGAGAATGCAAGAAGAATATTAAACTACTACATTAAGCATCCCGTGTTTTATAAAAATAAATTTTCAGCAACAGCAACACTTTCTGGTTTGCCTACATCTACTAATTTATCGCCTGTGTGATCATAACCATAAATAGGATAATCAGCAGCAAGGCTTAGATAGGTATCTACCAGGGAAAATTTGCCACGCTGTGGTATCAGTTCAAGAACGGTGGGTTCAAAAATCACCACACAACTATATGCCATTGGTTTCAGGTTAGGTTTGTCTATTGAAATCCTTTTTTTACCGGTTGTATTATTCATCCAGCCGCAGAGCCTGTTGTCTTCATCAAATAAAAAATTACGGGAGCTTTTTCTGCTGGTGATGCCAAAGGAAATAATTCCCTTTTTTTGCTGGTGATAAGCCAACAGGTCATTTAAATTAAGGTCGGTAAGAAAATCTGCATTCAAAGTAAAGAATGGTTCATTGCCCTGCAGCAGTTTTTTTGCTTTCAATAAGCCTCCCCCTGTTTCCAGTACTTCATCCGTTTCATCACTGATAATAATTTTACTGCCCCATCCATTATTTTCTTTTATGGTATCGATGATTTGATCAGCGAAGTGATGAACGTTTACTACAACATCTTTAATATCGTATTGCTGTAAATATTCTATGTTGCGTTGCAATAAAGATTTGCCATTGACTAAAGCCAAAGCTTTGGGGTGACTATCCGTCCAGGGTTTAAAGCGGGTGCCGAGACCTGCGGCGAAGATCATTGCACGATGCCCTGCCTCCTGTCGCCCCCCCGCCCCTAAAGGGGAGCCCGTCTCTGCTGGTGTAAGTTTTTTTATTGTATCAACTATTTGGTTTAAAATAATTTCAGGCGTTTGTAATACCTGTTCGTTTGTAAATCTAATAACTTTTATTCCAAAAGATTCTATGTCATTTTTCCTTATAGCATCATTTATTTTCACATCAGGTTTGTCATGAATTCCTCCATCTATCTCAATTACTAATTTTAAAGAATGACAATAAAAGTCTGCTATGTAAAGAAATATTGGATGTTGCCTTCTGAATTTTACACTTAATTTATTTCTGCACAAATATCCCCAAACAATTTCTTCTTCATGCGTTGGAGATTTTCTTAGTTCTTCGGCTTTCTGAAAAATTAATTTAGAAGCACCGTAATGCATATCGAACTTACGCCCATGCCCCTCCGCCCCTAAAGGGAGACTTTGGTCTCTAATATTGTTTGGCTCTATTCCTGTTGGCATCGTAAAGAGTTATCTATTTGAAATACTGCTTTGAATTTAAGGCTAAGCCCCGGCATTTATCCCGATTTTATCGGGAGGGGTTTGGGGCGGCTGTTCTGTCTTCC
>JAYVLZ010000285.1:0-2976 GCA_043759175.1 Chitinophagaceae bacterium
CATAAATTATAATACGTTTCAGCTCACCTGTAATTGCATTGCTTCCCTGAAAGAAAAATTGCTGGAGGTGGAGTATGAAATTATATTGGTAGACAATGCTTCTGTAGAATGTGATGCTGATCTGTTTAAAGAGAAATTTCCTTTTATCAATTTAATAAAAAGCTCCATCAATACAGGTTTTACAGGTGGAAATAATTTAGGGGTACATGCAGCAAAAGGTAAATATCTCTTGTTACTGAACAGTGATACGGAACTAATAAATAATGCACCAAAAATTTGCCTTGATTATATTCAACAGCATAACGATGCAGGCATGGTTACCTGCCAGTTGCTTTATCCTGATGGGAGAATTCAACACAACTGCCGCCGCTTCAGAACCATAAGTTGGGAGTTACTGGAGATATTTCCTTTTTATAAATTATTACCCAAAGCAAAAAGAGAAGCTTTAATGCTGCATCATTATTTTGATCATCAAAGTTTTGCTGATTGTGATTGGGTATGGGGTGCATACATGTTATTCCCAAAATCAATTATTCAGCAGTTACCCAAACAAAAATTGTCTGATGATTTTTTTATGTATTGTGAGGATACTTTGTGGTGCTGGGATTTTAAACAATTAGGATATAAAATACATTTTCTTCCCCAGGCAAAAGTGATGCACATTCACAAAGGCAGCGTGAGCAAAGACAAATGGATCAAGATCCGTACTACGTCAATAAAAAATCATGCTGACTTCATGAAGAAATTTTATCCCGATCTAAGGTGGTATATTTTTGCTGCCATTTATTTTACCAAGCAATATGGTGCTTTGTGGCTTGGTAAAATCTTCAAGCCTTAATATCTTTTTAAGCCCCATCAAGAATAACTTCCTTTCACTCTACTGAGTTTTTAATGTGCAGCTGATTGCTCCATCTTTTGGGCATTAGTTTTCCAATATTCCTTTTCATTATCCACAATGTGGAAAAAATTACTCTATTCCTATCCACAACATGCTCATCTTTAATACTTTACTTTTTGGCACGTTTTGAGAACTTAAACATCACAACTGATAAATGAAAGTGATAAGTGAAAAAGAACTTTATCAGATCATAAGAGAAAATAAAAAATATTATATAGGGGTTTTTCAGTGTGAGTTTTATCAAGTTTTAAAAGTCGTTTAATTATGGTCTGGATCACCATTTTAAACGACTTTCTTGTTTTTGCAATACACTTAAATAAATTTGATCTTTTATAACAGATGCATTTAATAAAAACATATTACACAAAAAATTTGATTGCTTACACATTTCCCAAATACATTTATTAAACATCTGTACCTGCAGAATAATGTTTATAATTTTTAAAGAGCTGAAAACCTAACTGACTTTTATTTTCATAACATGTTTTACAATTGATTCTTTTTCCTTTTTAGATAATCATTCCATAATCAGGATATCCTCATTAAAAAAAATAGCACAAGTGCTTATTTATTAGTCATTTATTTTTTGGCACATTATGAGTAAATAGAAAAGTACACTCAAAAAAATAAAATGAAATGAAAACTATTATAATTTCAGGAGTGTTCATTTTAATGAACACTACAAGCTTTGCACAAAATATTTGTCCTGGCTCTTTAAAAAGAAATAATGGTAATGGCACTTGTAATTCACTTGGTGAATTACGATTGTATTTTCCTTCAATAAACCCGGAAAGTGCTCCCATTATCGACTCCGTATTAATTGATGGAATTAAGACCAATGTAACTTTTGATATTCATGAAACTTCCCACACAGGCGGACCCAATGACTATATCAGTTATTGTGTTACTTCAGGAAATATGCCGCCTGCAAATGTTTGGACAATTTATTTTCATGTGAATGGAGGAGATAGTTATTCCTGCACTGTTTTTAGTCCCACTGACGGCCCCTTGTCTGTTAAATATTACTCCTTTGATGCATCAGTTTCGGATAATGTGGTTACCTGCAGCTGGATTACTGAAGAAGAAATAAACAATAATTATTTTGAATTAGAAAGATCCTTTGACGGAGTTAATTACAGTACTACAGGGATGATTTTTGCTGCAGAAAATAATACAGGAGCATTGCAATCTTATCAATATAAAGATAAAGCAACAGCGTTAAAAAATAAATACATTGTTTATTACCGCATAAAACAGGTTAATAAAGACGGAAGTGCATCATACAGTAAAGTAGTTACTGTTAAACTTAAATCTGGGCCTGCAAATGTTCTGCAGATTTCACCGAACCCTTTTATTGAAAACCTTACACTCAAAATACAGTGTGCTGAAAGTGGAAATGCTATTACAAAAATTATAAATGCCAACGGGCAAACAGTTGTATCAACGCAAACTAAAGTGAATAAAGGAACAAACAAAGTTCAGATCACAAATTTGAATGGATTATCAAAGGGAATGTATGTGGTGCAGGTTGTTATAAACGGGGTGACTAAGGGTAACCAAAAAATAATTAAAAACTAAACTACCAGGCACAAAGTGATTAAACCGGGAGTTGTAGTTTGACTTCAAAAAATTACAACTCCCTTTAATTACCCAGCTCTTAAATAATCAATAAAATTTCTCAAAAATAAAAGTCACCTGCTATCAGGTGACTTTTATTTTATACCATCGTTAATAAATTCAAAAAATTAATCAGGGATCAGGTTAATGGGTAAAATAATTTCCCACCTGTTAACTGCGCCAGGATTAAGCAGGTCTGTATCTAATAAACGACTGTACCTTACCCCAAAACTTACTGGCAAAGCATTCCATACTTTTGTATCAAAGTTTAATTCAGCACCAGTACTCCTGCTTTTAATTTCTAAAAGTCTGCCATTGGTAAATTTGGTAAGGGCACTTCCATAATCATAAAAAGCATTCATCCTTATTCGCTGAAAAAAAATAATATTGCCGAAACCCCAGTCTGGATAGCACAAGGGAAAATGATAGTTCACACCCAGTTTATACATACGGCGCTGGTT
>JAYVLZ010000286.1:0-19166 GCA_043759175.1 Chitinophagaceae bacterium
ACCGAATGACGATTAATTTTTGTAACGCCTTCAACCACCCAATCGCTTGTTTTCTTTTTATCAAAGCGGCAGGTGTTACAAATCCATCCGGGTTTACCATCAAAGCTTTGTACTTCACCCCACTGATCTTTTCTTGCGGTTATTCTAAAAACCTCATCGCCACGTAGCCATAAAGTAGTTTTACCACAGCAACCCGGCGTTTCACAATTACGATGTGCATCTACCGGTTTAGTAAACCATACCCTGTTTTTAAAACGGAAAGTTTTATCGGTTAATGCTCCAACCGGGCAAACATCAATCATGTTGCCGCTGAAGTCATTATCAATCGCTTTGGAAATGTACGTTGATATTTCTGCATGTTCTCCTCTGTCTAAAATACCATGCGATCTTTTATCTGTTAACTGGTCGGCAACATAAGTACAGCGGTAGCAAAGAATACAACGGGTCATATGCAGTTGTATGTAGGGCCCGATATCTTCTTTTTCAAATGTTCTTCTTGCAAATTCGTAACGGGTACCTTCTTTGCCATGTTCATACCCGAGGTCCTGCAAATGACATTCACCAGCCTGGTCGCAGATAGGGCAATCCAATGGGTGATTTAGTAATAAAAATTCCACCACACCAGCCCTTGCATCTTTTACTTTATCACTGGTAATATTTTTTACGATCATGCCATCCATTACGGTCGTTCTGCAACTTGCAACCAGCTTAGGCATGGGCCTTGGGTCTGCAGTAGAACCAGCAGCCACTTCTACCAAACAGGTACGGCATTTACCACCGCTGCCCTGCAGCTTGCTGTAGTAGCACATTGCAGGCGGTGTAACATCACCGCCGATTTGGCGGGCAGCATTTAGTACCGTGGTACCTGGTGGTACTTCGATAGTAATATTATCTATCGTTACTTTAAAGTTGGCAGGTGGTGCTTTTACTTCTTCAGGCATTTTATAATTCATTTATATCTGCTTGATAGTTTTTCTCTTTCAAGTATTGCAAAAAAAATTTCATCTTTCTTACAGTTTCACAATCTGTTTTGATAATTGCATTAACCAATTCATTCAATTTTACATCTTTTTCGTTGTCTATATCATCTTTTATTTTCTTTTTAAGTTTCCTAAAATCTCTTGGATAACCAAAATTTTCTATTGCCAAGTTATTTTCATCCAAAATATCTACTACCCAATTTTCTAAAGGTGGATTTAGCTGCATGATATAATGATGCTCAGTTTTATGCTTTAATAATCTTAGTTTATTTGCATCATACTTAATTTCACAATCCTCCAGATAATCTAATGTTCTTTTATCTTTATCAATCAATGCTACTGCAAATAAATTTTTCAACCTTTTACTTCTTAAATCATTTACCACATTATTGCACCCTTTTCTGTGCATCAGCCGCTTATTGGTTTGCAGCAATTTTTTTAAAAGAACTGTATCAAAAAAACATTCCGGCACAAAATACAGCCACCAGTTATCTTCAAAATTAACCATGCGCCTCCTGTGGTATGAATTGATTAATATTCATAAAAAAATCATAGCCAAACTGGTAAGCTTCATTCTTATCAGTATCACTCATTTTATGAACAACAGTTTCTCCCGTTTCTTTCTTATAACTAACTACATAAATAGCTAAATCGCCCTGTTCAACATTATCCATCAAATCATTTAAAACAAAAGGACTGTGAGTTGTAATAAAAAACTGATTATTATTTTCATTATAAACCATATCCCCGGTAAACTTTGATATGTAAGGCGGGAACATGTGAGCCTCCGGTTCTTCAAAAAGCAAAACCGAGTTTTTATTTGAAAGAATAGCTGCTTTATGAAAAATCAACCTGCGTAATGTATCTGCTGACATAAAAAAAGGAACAGTAAAAATTTTATTGTCTATGATTTTCAAAATTTTATACTCCTGGCTTCCTGAATCGTAAACAAAGTTTAAATTATATTCCTTGAATAGATTAATTACTTCATTATTCAGCTCTGGCTTTGTTGAAATAATTTCAAAAATATTCTGCCCATAAGGATTTTTTAATTTCCATGCATCTTTTGATTCATATTGGACATCTTTTTTAAACTCATATTTTAAGACCGGGATTTTTTTATACTTTGTTATCATTGCAATGTCTGGAACAGTTTCTTCATAAATTCTTAAGCTGTTATCACCTGTAAAATTTCCTATTGCAAAACTGGATTCATTAACGTCAAATCTTCCCAAACCAAAAATCTTATCTTCAGAATCAGATTTTGAAATTATGTTTGCCTCTTGAATCTCTTTATCAATTTCAGAAAAGCCCTTTCCAAATCTGTCTAACTGAAAACTACCTGACAAACCATGCTTTTGATAGGCTAATTTTACCCTGTAATAATTATTTAAAATAACCTCAGCAGCCTCATCAACATTACCATTGAAAAATAAGGTTGTTGATTTGCCTACTCTTACAAAATCAGTAAATAAATCAGAATCACTGTTAATTGAAAAATTACTCAAAGCCTCCAAAATATTACTCTTCCCAACATTTGGATAACCAATAAAAATATTAATCCTCTTACATCCTTCAATTTTTTGATGGCGGATAGATTTAAAGTTTTTAATTTCTATGTTATCTATAAAGTTCATTCTTGCTTTCTAATAATTTAATTCTTCCTAATTCCCCTTTAGGTCCGCCCGTGCCGGAACGGACGGGGGATAGGGGCTTAAGCTGTTACCGGCACATGTATCTCATCTGCATAATGCGCCAATCCATAATTTCTTTTCAAACATTCATCCGGGTTCAAAACATGCCATTCAAATTCATCACGGAAATGACGGATGGCTGCGGCAATCGGCCATGCTGCTGCATCCCCCAACGGACAGATGGTATTGCCTTCAATTTTTCTTTGAATATCCCACAACAAATCAATGTCCTTCATCTCACCTTTGCCATTATCAATCTTTTTTAATATTCTTTCCATCCATCCGGTGCCTTCACGGCAGGGGCTGCATTGTCCGCAGCTTTCATGATGATAAAATCTTGCTAAGGTCATCGTATGTTTTACTACACACTGGTCTTCATCCAGCACGATAAAACCTCCGCTACCCATCATGCTGCCGGTTGCAAAGCCACCATCAGCAAGGCTTTCATAGTTCATCAAACGCTTCTCCCCTTTTGCTGTGGTCAGCAATAGATTGGCAGGAAGAATAGGAACAGAAGAACCACCAGGAATACAGGCTTTCAATTTTTTCCCATTTGCAATACCACCACACCATTTATCACTATAGATAAATTCTTCCACAGAAATTGTCATGTCTATTTCATACACACCTGGCTTATTAATATTGCCACAAGCAGAAATTAATTTAGTACCGGTTGATTTACCAATTCCAATTTTTGCATACTCGTCACCACCATCATTGATGATAGGAACAACCGCTGCAATAGTTTCTACATTGTTTACCACCGTTGGCCTTTCCCACAACCCTTTTACGGCTGGGAACGGCGGCTTGATTCTTGGATTTCCTCTCTTGCCTTCCAGCGATTCAATCAATGCTGTTTCTTCTCCGCAGATGTAAGCACCAGCACCACGCTGCAGATAAATTTCACAATCGAAACCGGTGCCTAAAATATTTTTACCAAGGAAACCGTTTTGCTTTGCTTCTGCAATGGCCTGCTCTAAAATGTCAACAATCCAGGCGTATTCACCACGGATGTAGATATAACTAACGTTACTGCCTAACGCAAAGGAAGACACGATCATTCCCTCTATTAATAAATGCGGAATGAACTCCATCAGGTACCGGTCTTTAAAAGTACCTGGTTCACTTTCATCTGCATTCACTACCAAATGTCTTGGCACACCTTCGGGCTTTGCAATAAAACTCCACTTCATCCCTGCAGGAAAACCAGCACCACCACGGCCACGTAAGCCGCTTTTCTTTACTTCATCCACAATATCTGCCGGAGGCATCTTCAATGCTTTCTCCACGCTGCGATAACCACCTTCCCCGCGGTACACTTCGTAGCTGCGGATGCCCGGCACATGTGCGTTTGCTAATAATAATTTTTTACTCATGCCCCTATTTCCTAAAAGGAAACTGATTATGTTTTGTTATAAAAATTTTGTTCCTGACATTTATTCTTTATTCAATTTCATTGGCGTCGCACTCTTCGACATTTATTCATTACTGTGCTTTCACCGCCTGCCTTGCAAACAACACCCACCTGTTACTTTTCTTCACCCACACTTCCAATACCTTCAGTTTAAAATTACTGATTGTCCCCTTCATAGTTGCCGTAATATCTGCCAAAAAACGAACATTGGCCATGTTACCATTTATCGCCACTGTAATGCTGTCTTCTTTTATTGCGCCGTAACTGATATAATTAGTTTCCAAATCCTTAATCACATCTGCTTTTGTTTGCACCCAGCCATTGCTGTGCCCGTAACTCAGCGCCTTATCTGTTTGCTGGTTAATAGAAATGGTATTTTTATTTACCAGTGCCTGATGAAATTCTTTTATTGTTGCAATTAATTTTTCTTCATCGGTTTGTGCTAAACCAATGAATGAAACAGATAATAATACTACAGTTATTAAAAACTTCATGGTTTCATTTTAGCCATCAGCATCCGCATTGGATGCAATGTTCTTGTAAAAGGATTTAATACCAATCCCAAAGATTCCAATGTGGTGGCTCCCAGCAAAGGTTCATCTCCTTCTTCACCATAAACAACTGGCGCTGGCCCACCCTCACCTTCATATTCAAAATATGCACTGCAAACTTTTCTTTTAAGCGTTGTTCCGTCAGCTAATGAAAAACTCATTTCCCTGTATGGGTCTATTCCCAATTCATCTAATATTTTTCCAGGTACTAAACTATAAATAGCGCCACTATCAACAAGGAAATTAACCTCTGCTGTCTTTTCAGATTTGCGGTGTTCTTTTACTTTTAGTATGGCATTGGTAATCCCCATTCTTATGTTTTCGGCTTATCATAATTAAACATCCAGTTAATACCAAATGGATCTGTCAGCATTCCAAATTTTGCACCCCAAAAAGTATCCTGCAAAGGCATGGTTACCTTCGATCCTTCTGAGAGTGCAGCAAATGTTTTATCAATCGATGCTTCATCTGTAAAATGTAAAGACAAACTGATATTGCTGCCACTAACAGCAGGCATTTCCGGTGGACAATCACTTACCATCAACGTTAGTTTATCAGCCTGGAAAGCTGCATGCATAATCTTATCCTTCATTTCCTCAGACGATGGCATCGGAGATTCTCCAAAAGTTTGCTGATGCAAAATTTTTCCATCCAGCGCTTTTGAGTAAAATGCCAATGCTTCTGCGGCATTGCCATTAAAATTCAGGTATGGGATAATTGCTTCCATGATTCTTTACTATTTTATTTTTACATTCTTTATTTCAATGGTTCAATTTTTCCAAATGTACCATTACCATTTTCACTTAAATTATTCCAATTCAACATTAATTCTGTTTGGTGAATATTAGCCCATTCTACCACAAGCGCCAATGCCTTTGGAGGTAAATAACCTGCTTCAATACCAAAATCCGCAATTCTAATCTGAGCGGAGAATTCACCATAATCTGCATGAAAATGCGGAGGTACATGATCTCCAAAATACATTTTAATGAGAATACCGTAAAAACTGCTTATCACTGGCATATTCTTCAAAAGTTTTATTAATCAACTTTAAATAGAATGAATCCGGATCCATATCTATTTCTTCGTTCCACTCTAACTTTTTATTATCCGTTATTTTAAATAATTTAAAATTTGCTTCGTCATTCCAATAAGAAAATACACCTCTCCCCTTCCATGGCAATAAATCAATTATGCCTTGAACACCATCCTCGAATTCTACCAGCATTTTATAACCTGGCAAAGCGGTTGCATTCTTTAAATATGGTATAAAGTTGCTCATTAAAAATTAATTGTTTCTTACTGCATTATTTCTGCACTCCTCAATAATTGTATCCACTTTTTCTTTTGTCAAATGTTCCCGGTAGTGCTTGCCTAATTGCATCATTGGGGCGTAACCACATGCGCCCAAACATTCCACTGTTTTTAAAGTAAACATCCCATCAGCAGTAGTCTCACCTGCTTTGACGTTTAATTTTTGTTTGATGTAATCAATAATATTATCGCTGCCATTCAGCATACAAGGGCCCGTTTGGCAAACTTCAAATAAATATTTTCCAACAGGTTTTAAATTGTACATGCTGTAAAAGCTGGCTACTTCATAAACTTCAATTGGTTCGATGCTTAGCAGTGTAGCTACATAATCCATTACCGGCACATCTAACCAGCCACCAAATTCTTCCTGCGCCAAATGCAATACCGGCAGCAAGGCGCTTTTCTGCTTACCCTGCGGATAACGGCTGATAATTTCCGAAACTTTATTTAATTTTTCTTCTGAAAATGTCATCCTATTTTAATTTGTTACGTTCTTTTAATTTTTTAACATCCAATAAATCCTGCTCCCTGCCTGTCCTTTCTTTGTTAATGAGCAATTCATTATACCCAATAAAATTTGTTGGCACACCATTCATGTTTACCACCCTTTTGTTTTCAAAAGCAAAATTAAAATCTATGCCATTCAGGTCATTTAAAATATCTATCCTGATTGGCTCATATCCTAATTGCGCTATAACACCCTCTTTCAAAAAATCTTCCATTTTAAAATTCAATGAACCAAAGCCAAAGTCTATTAAAATAGCTAAAATTTTCTTTGCGTTTGCTTCTGTCTTATTTATACAGAGGTCTAAATCTTTCGTTGTTCTTGGATACCCATGCACACTAACTGCAAAACCACCTATAACCAAATACTCCAATTCATATTTATTACAAAGACTGATAAAATCTTCAAAATCCTTTTGAAATTCAGGCATTTTGCTTTTCATAATCTTGTCTTTTAATTATCTCTCCCACTTTTTCAATTCTTGGTAAATTATTTTTCCTGCCATTAAAATAATTCAACCTTCTTAAATCAAAACACTCTTTTAATAACTCCTCAGCACTCAATTTTGAATAATATACGTTATCATTATGCTCCGCTTCTTCGAACGAAACGAAATTCACAACCATTTGCATTTTTCTTTTTTTCATTTTAATAATTTACCTGCAAATGCAAGAATACCTAAGCATCCAATTCTCCTGCTATCTATGCATCCAACTCGCCCGCTATAAGGTTCAAACTACTCATTGTTATCACCGCATCACTCAGCATTCCACCTTTTGTCAACTCAGGATATGCCTGGTAGTAAATAAAACATGGCCTGCGAAAATGCAGCCTGTACGGTGTTCTGCCACCATCACTGATAATATAAAAACCCAGTTCTCCATTGGCGCCTTCCACAGCACTGTATAATTCACCTGAAGGAATTTCTGTTTCACCCATCACAATTTTAAAGTGATAAATGAGTGCTTCCATTTTGGTGTACACATCCTTTTTCTCAGGTAAATAATAGGCAGGCGAATCCGCATGAAACACTTCGGCTTCAGTGCCTTTAAATTCCTGCACTTTTTTATAAGCCTGGTTAATGAGGCTCAGGCTTTGCCACATTTCTTCATTACGCACCAGGAACCTGTCGTAACAATCACCTGTAGTGCCAACCGGCACACTGAATTCAAAATCCTCATAACTGCTGTAAGGTGTATGCACCCTTACATCATAATCAACACCGGCAGCTCTTAAGTTTGGACCGGTAAAACCATAATTCAACGCTCTTTCAGCACTGATAGGACCGCAGCCAATGGTACGATCCATAAAAATACGGTTACGGGTAAACAGGTTTTCAAATTCTTTTAAAACTCCCGGATATTCTTTCAGGAATTTTTCGAGTTTTTCAAACGCCGTATTTGTGAAATTCCTTTCAAAACCGCCAATACGCCCAATATTAGTAGTAAGGCGGGAACCACATATTTCTTCATATATTTCATAAATTAGTTCACGGTATTGCATCAGGTATAAAAACCCGGAAAAGGCACCACTATCTACCCCCACAATAGAATTACAAATCAGGTGATCTGATATTCTTGCCAGTTCCATGATGATGATGCGTAAGTAATCAACTCTTTTAGGCAATTCCACACCCAGCAATCTTTCGCAGGTAATATGCCAGCCCATATTGTTGATGGGAGAAGAACAATAATTTAACCTGTCGGTCAATGGAGTAATCTGGTAAAGCGGCCTTCTTTCAGCTATCTTTTCAAAAGCCCGGTGAATATAACCTACGGTAGATACAGCAGACAGTATCCGTTCACCATCCATCTCTAAAATATTTTGAAACACTCCATGAGTAGCCGGATGTGTTGGCCCCAGGTTGAGTGTGGTAGTCTGCTTTTCCAATGAGCCTTCCGGCAATAAAATATGTTCTGCTGTTGCTGACATTAATTTTTATTTTTACCCCTATCCCCTAAAGGGGGATTGATTATGTTTTGTTATTAATTTTATTACACCAGCTAATAGCTTTAATCTACATCGTTGTGTCACTCACTTTTACTGAATACCAATTATTGAGCTTTGCCCACATTACCGCAGGCCACAGATATTTTTACACTTCAAAAATTTCACTCACTCTCATTGTAAAACCTTCAATAACTTTACTTGTCAAAACATCTCCATAAAATAATTTTTGTTCAAAATCATACACCCCTTTTCTGTTTATATACTGCTCTATTGATTGATCGCTGCAATTCAACATCCAATATTCTTCCACACCGTTCTTTTCATAATCATTAAACTTTACTGAACGGTTGTTTTCTTCTGTGTTTTCATCATTCAGTTCCAAAATCATTGCAGGAACCGGGAACCTGTTTGTATCAGCTTTAAAACCATCTGCAATTTCTTTCCGGTAATAAAAGGCCGTAGGTGAATAATCATTTTCAGCAAAACTGCAAACACACCTGCCTGTAAGAACTAATCCCAAATCTTTTTCCCTCACATAAGTAAACAAAGCCATCGAGAGATTTTGAGAAAATATTGCATTCCGCATATTAAAACCACTCCTCAAAATAATCTCCCCATTTATAAACTCCCAACGATAATCGTCTGCCAGATCATTCCAGAAAATTTCCCTTAACTTTTCCGTGTTTCCATTTGCCGCTTCAATTTTCGGAAGGTACTCATCGTAACCCAAAATCTTTTCAAACATATCAGGCATGTGTTTCGACAAAACTTTTATTCCTTTCATTTGCACCGGAATTAAAACGGTTAAAACTTTACTCACTTTCCATTTACCAAAACCTCAAATTCTTCTAATGCTAATTTTAAATCTTCTCTTATAATTTTTCTCATAAGCCCTTTTGGTAAATCATTATTTTTATGAACAGAAACAGTGGTTACCCTTCCATCTGAATGTTTCATCCTGTGATGGGAACCATGATCCTTACAACTTAACTTGTCCAGTAATTTAATCAAATCTTTTAACCTACAATATCTTGCTGCCTTCATTATGTTTATGATCCTCTGTAAGTGTAGGGCCATATTCTTCTTTTTCGGTACCAAATCCCATTGTTCCGCCACGCCCAAACATTTCATCATCTTTATCAACCCTTGTCTGGTCTTCCAGTGGAAACTCTTTCCGCATGGGGAAATAATCCATTTCATCAACATTTAAGATTCTTATCAAATTAGGATGACCAATAAAGTTCACACCAAAAAAATCATAGGTTTCCCTTTCCATAAAATTAGCCGAACGGTACAATGCAGTGGCGCTATAAACATCGGGCTTATTAATATCAGTGAAAACTTTAAACCGGATACGGACATTGTCCACCAGGTTATGAAGGTGATATACCACGGCCAGCTCTTCACCCTTTTGATCAGGATAATGTACTGCCTGCAGGTCTGTTAAAAATTGAAATCTTAATTCTGGATCATCGTACAAAAATTGAAGCACTTTTAGGTTAAAATCCCTTGGCCCTGTAAATGTAAGCATGCCGTAAGGCTGTTGCCAGTTGGTAAGAACGTCTCCGAATTTTTCAGTTAGTTTTTTTTGTATGGTTTCGTTGGAGATCATATTATGCAGCGGTAGTTTTTCTTTTTTTATATACGCCCCCTTTTATCACATTGTATCCATCCGTTTCCTGGTTATACCAATAAATCCATGCCTTAACCCTCTTTCCCTCCGCAGTATTCACAAAAGTAATGGCACGTTTAAATAATGACTTTGAGGGGTTTTTATTAACTTCTTCATATTTATCTAATTCCTCAAGAACGAATGTTAATTTTTCGGGTGTAATTTCTACTATATCTCCATAAACCTTATCAGTTTTAACTGTATTAACAGCACCTGGGTATTCCCCTAAATCAAAAAGCTTTGCTTTAACATAACCACTTCCTTTTCGTTTTAAATATGGTGATACTTCAGGGATTACTGAATTAATTGTATTGCTGCGTAATGTCCCGTACACAAATAATTTATTCATAAGATCTTAAAAGTTTTTCTAAATTTTCAAAATCAAACTGGTTGATATAACGTCTTATAAATGCATTCTTATTTATTGATTTAATAAAGTAAGCAAACAAATCATTTACTTCTTCCTTATTGATATGTCCCCTCAATTGTAAAACCGCAATAAGCTCAAAGAAATTGAGATAGTTGACCAACTTCTCTTCATTTTCTTTATTGGCACACATCCCTTTTATATCTACCTCTAAATAAACTTCCAGCGTTTCATATTCAATCTGTCTTCTTACTTCACTAAACTTATCTGCTTCAAAAAATTTTTCAAATAATGTTTTTAGCCACTCTCCTCTTTTTACTTTATTGTTCTTGTAATACGTAAACGCAGAAAAAATTAAAGACCCTCCTGCTGCAGTAAAAGCAAAAACCTGTGCATAAGGAACGATGTCAGTAATTGTGCAATACATATCTGGTTTAATTATTGTATCCCGTAAGCTCCCATCAACTCTTTATATTTATCGCCATTTCTTCTTCTTAAACTTTCCTGCCCCACCAGTTCCTGTATTTTTATAAACCCATCTAAAATAGCTTCTGGCCTTGGAGGACAACCCGGTACATACACATCTACCGGAATAATCTGGTCGATGCCCTGCAACACTGAATACGAATCAAAAATACCACCACTACAGGCACATGCCCCTACGGACAAAACCCAGCGTGGCTCTGCCATTTGTAAATAAACCTGCCTCAGTACCGGCCCCATTTTTTTTGAAATGGTACCCATCACCATCAGCAAATCGCACTGGCGTGGAGAAAAACTCATCCGCTCTGCTCCAAACCTGGCAATATCATAATGGCTTGCAGCCGTGGCCATAAACTCAATACCACAACAAGATGTTGCAAATGGTAATGGCCAGATGGAGTTTGCTCTTGCAAGGCCCACTACTTTTTCCAAAGAAGTGGCCATGAAGCCATCCCCCATCATTCCTTCCGGGGGCTCCACTGTTTTTAATTTAGGATTATATTGAACGGGACGCATGTTTTATAAATTTTTTAATATGCAGATGTGCAAATATTGCAGATATGCAAATTATTAAAACCCTACTGGAAACCTATTGTTCAAAAATGAAACTCTTATTTCTTAATATTAAACCGTGTTAACACATTTACCCATTTGCACATTTGCAATATTTGCACGTTTGCATATTAATCTTCCCAGTGCAACGCACCTTTTTTGATGATGTAAATAAACCCGGTTATAAATAAACCTACAAACATGGTAACAGCCCAAAAGCCCTGCCAACCTAATTCTTTAAAATTTACCGCATACGGATAAAAGAAAATCACCTCCACATCAAACAACACAAAGAGGATGGCTACCAAAAAATATTTAATCGCCATGGGCTGGCGTGCATTACCTTTTATTTCAATTCCACTTTCAAAATTCTGCAGCTTATCTGAAGTCTTGCGCTTGGGGCCAAAGTAATGGGTGAGGCCCATCATAGTAGCAATAAAACCAATTGCGAAAAATAACTGAATACCAATAGGAAGGTAATTTTCGGCGTTATTTATATTATTGGCCTGAAGAATAAAGAATTGCATGTGGCAAAAATAAGACAGCGGTATCAAAAAACAACTGGTATTTTTTAAAAAGAAAATCCCTGCTTATTTTTATGAGCAGGGATCAATTATTTATGATGAATTAACACTATCTTTTTGCTCCAGGTTGTTTATTATTTCCTTTGTTAGCATTACCCTTATCTGTGGAAGGCTTTGCCTGTTTTGGTGCAGGAGCATTCATATTCATGTTACTGATTAAGGTTTTATTATTTAAAGCGTCGGCATCAGCAGGATCCAAAGCAAGAACGCTGTCGCAATAAGCTATCGCACCAGCTTTATCTTTCTTGATATTGGCGAGATAAGCTACGAAATACTTATAACTCCCAATCAATTGAGGTTTATATTTAACCCTGTCTCCCTGGCCAACTGCTATTGCTTTCTCAAAATCAGCATTCGCAAGGCCCTTGCTCATTGTAGAATCAACTGCCCATTTTGCTTTTCCCTTCATATAATAACTAAACGCATCATCAGGGAATTTTGCACTGTACACATCAAACTGGGTAATTGCACTATCATAATTTCCTGACCGGAAATAATTATAACCTGCATTGTATAAGTCTGTTTTGGTGGGGACTTTCTTTATTGACACTAATTTAGTGTACCAGTCTCCAGCTTCTTTGTATTTTTTCTGTGCTTCAAAATTTCCCGCCATCGCCTTAATGTAAGTTACTTTATTAGCTTCCAGTGTATCCAGTGCTACCGCTTTATCTACATATGTACCCGCAATAGAATCGTTACCTGGAAATTTCAAAAGTACCATTGCATAAGTTGAATAATCACCCATACCTATAGTAGCGGTGTCTGCAATCTGAAAATATTTTTCAAATTTTGCTTTTGCATTAACAGAATCGCCCATTTTATTGTAGGCATAAGCTTCTATACCATATAACTTAGAATATGGGGCAGGGTTTGTTTTGATACAATCTTCAGCCAGTGTAATGGCTTCATTAAATTTAGCCTGCGCATATTTCATAGAAGCCCTGTAGTAACAATTCTTAGGATCATCATCCGTATTGGCCAAATATTTTTCAAGATATTCTGCAGACTGTGTTACGTCTGTTGTATACAATAATTGATATAAGTTTTCGTATACCGGACCAAAAGTGGCATCTTTTGCAATGGCATCATTAAAATACCTCATGTAGATTTCTTTCTGAGTAAAGCCCTGTGTTTGATAAATTTTTCCAATGCGGTAAGACGCTCTTGCATAATTAGGATTTAAGGCCAGTGCTCCTTCGTATGCCGTTTGTGCAGGGCCGCCTTCTCCAATTTTTTTATACGCATCTCCAAGATTAATAAATACGTCAGGGTCGCTCATTTTTTTAATAGCTGTAGCCTGTTTTAATTTATCAATTGCATAATTAGCATCACCATCTTTTGCCATTACATTGGCAAGGCCTATAGCATTTAACACCGCAGCGTTTTTGCCCTGGCTAAGGCTGATGGCTGTTTCAAAGCGATTTCTTGCATCCTGTGTTTTGCCTTCCAGTAATTCAATATGGCCCATTCCTACCAATAATAAAGGGTTGGCACTATTTGCCTGCAAAGCTTTTTGGTACAATGCCTTTGCTCCGGCAATATCTTTTCCTTCTACAGGTGCAATCATTGTTTGTCCTAACCAGTAAACAGCATCCCCATTATTGGGATCAGCACTCACTAATTTCTCAAATGCAGCCTTTGCACTCTTGTACCTTTCATAATACAGGAACTTTTTTCCATCTTCGATTGCCTGGGCCTTTAAAAAATTTGAAACAAATAAAGCAGCCAGTAAGAGAAAACCTGATTTGATCTTATTCATTTTATTTACCGTTTAAGAATGTACAATGATATTAATTTTTAATGAAATTAACTCCAACCTTGTGTCTAATCTTTTTGCAATTTTTCATTCAGCTTTACCGTTCGTATATTAAAATCTATTATTCCAGGCCACAAATAGGCTCTTCTGAAAATCAGCTGGCCCCTTTCATACTTCATAAAATTAACAAAACCAGAACCAAGGCCGTTATAATTTTCCTTTAGTATATAATACAAACCACGTACCAGAGGGTATCTTTTACTCATGATGCTAAACTGCGAGGGTTTTACATAAGGCGAATCACTGCAGGTTTCACATTTAACAAATGCTATTTTAACTTTTTTTAACATCCTTAACTGGGCGGTGTCTTCCGGGTTTCCAATCCAGCTGTTACCCACAATACCGATGGCATTCTCATTTTCAGCAATATAATCCAGTACTTCCCGGCTGTTTTTTACTGCCCTTACCACACCCGTATCAAATTGCTTTCCTTTTAAAATACTATCTATTGCAAAACGAACAGTACTGGTGGCACTGAGCCCATCAAAAATTACCTGTTGTTTATAACCCATCGCCCCTGATAACTGTTGCCGCAGCCTGTTAATGGAAAAAACAGTATCATCACTTTTGGCATTCACAACAACCGCTATTGCATCTACAGCAATCTTATCAGAAATAGGTACAAAATTGATTGTATCCTGAAAATACCTTGCTTCCTTAGGGGTAAGGCCTCTTGTAATAATTACCATCCTGGTTGCTGAATCTCTAAACAAGTCTTTTATGCATTCCGCTTCAGGCTTGTAATGTGCAATTATTTTGGTTCCCTCATAACTGCCTTCATACACTTTGATCAGCTCATCAACAACGGGTTTAAAAGATTCATCCACACTAATATTAACGGTTCCTGTAGTTGGCGAATCGGTAGCGGATGTGTATGTTTTCTTTGTTTCACATCCCACCACCAGGAATAATGCCAGCAACATCATTATTGCAGGTAACCAATTTTTCCACATCAGCTTTATCATTAGTTCCTGAAATAATTTTTCCTGTAGCCCCTGTAAATCCTGAAAGCCCCGTACAGCCAGCAGATAGCGGCAAACAATTTTATCAATACCGGATCATACTGATTGATAAATGCACTGGTATATTTTGTTGGAAACATGAAAAAGAAGCCAACAATAATCATGAATGTACCCATACCATAATTGGTGATGGTACGCATGCGTATGATACCTTTTTCTCTTTCGCTTAATTGTTCGTTTTCAAATTCTTCTAATGCCATATTTTTTTATTTTGCCGGGAAGGCGGGAAGACGTTTTTTTTCTACTTACTAATTGCCATTCTAAGCCCCTTCTTTATCCATTTATTTATTACAATACCCAAAATGCCATATTTTATTTTTTTGAAGGGGAGGTGGAAATTTATATTTTTCTTTTCTCTATCCCGCTTACCGTTTTGTCAACTGTATTATCAATTTATTTTTTGATGCCCAACCTTACAATAAAAGCTTTTTGCGGATGACCAAATTACGGTATTTATATTAATCATTTGACACAAACTTTACCGGAATGGTGTAATACACGGATACATTTCTGCCATTTGATTTACCTGCAATCCATTGCGGCATTTTTTTAAGTACCCGGATTACTTCACTGTTGAATTCTTCTCCCCCGTCTTTGATGGTTTCAAAACGCTGCAACTTCCCATCGTATCCCACAATAAATTTTAGTTGCACACTTACCTGCTCTCCTTCTTCTAAATCTCGTGGGTTGATAAGATTTCTTTGCAAAAAAATTCTTAGGGCATCGATACCGCCTGGATAAGATGGTTCAATTTCCGGGTTGTCTATTGGCACATTCGGATCCAATACAGGTGTTACTTTTACAGGTACCGCAGGTTCTGAAACTGAGGTATTACTGGTGCCATCTGGGATTTCTCTATCAACCGCATTGGTACTATTTACACTCCCAATTCCTGCGTTCTCCAGATTTTCTGGCAATCTATCTGCAGAATCTTTTTCATTTACAATTTTAACAGCAGCGGGGAATTTTACAGTGTGTACCATTGCTTTTGATGCTGCCACTTTTGGTTTAGGTTCAGGGATCTTATTATCAGGGTTAATTTTTCTAAAACCCGGATCATAAAAAGTTATTACCTCCATTTGTTCTCTATCCGGTTTTGGAATTACTGTGAATAAACAAAAAGCAATTACCACACCCAGCATAATTAACAGTGATGTTTTTATCCTTTCCGGATAGAACTTACGTAAAGTATAAGCTCCATACAATTTATTTTTGTTTTCGAAAAGGATATCGAGGACATCACTTTTCAGGATCATGTCTGTATTCATGGTGGTTGGTTTTGATGTGAGAAAAAATTTCAAAACCGGCGCCGTTTGCTATGAGATGCCTGGTACACCTATTTCCACAAAATGTTTGATTGTAATTTTTGAAGTGCTATCCTTATCGTTAATAATTGTACTGAAGAGGCAATTAACTTTTTTGGCAAGGAAGAAATCATTATAAAAAGTCTGAAAGACCTTTTAATACCTGTCGGAGTTCTTTGGCAGAAAGTATCAAACCTATTGGCTATAATATTATCGGATTATTAATACAGTACCTTTTAATTGCTTCTCAGGCGCCGGACTCCTGTCCGGTGTCCATTTGTTACTAATGCCTGCATATTTAAAAACCATCCAAAATTATTACATCTAACAACCCTTTCCTCTCCGTGAAATAATCAATAGCGCTACTATAAACCCAATGCAAGGGTTCTGCTACAAAGCCTGCTGTTACCGGGTTCCAGTGCAGGTAATTTAACCGCTGGTTATACATTTCAGTAGTATCCAATAACACTGGATGATTTTCGTGTTCCCAAAATTTATACTTAAAATTACTGCTGCTGCTTTTCCCTGCTTCTGAAAAGGTATGCAGCAAATGCTCCTTCCTACTTTCCTTTGGATTTTTGATGATGGCATCTATTATCTTCATTGCAGTAAAACTTTTTATGTTTCGCCAGATCAGTCCTAAATCTTTGCCTTCATGGCAACTGCAAATGGTATGCAGATGGTTGGTCATTAACACCCAGGCATGTATTTTTAATCCCTGATTGAGCTGGCAATGCCGGATACTATCCAGCAATATTGTTTTGTAAATTTCTCTTGTGAATATATCTGACCACCCAACTACGGTAGCTGTGGTAAAATATACTGCTTTGTTATCAACAAACTTATATCTTGTACTCATGCTATTTCGTTTGTATGAATTTATACAAACTTCTTTAAAGCAAATAAAAATTGGGGAGTTGAAGTAAGGTTTTTTTGGTGCGTTATGTGTGTTCTGGCATTAGTAACAAGGCCCGACACTGGAAACCAAACACACAAACCCACGCCTCATTCCAGCGCCTGACAGCTTTTCGTTTGCCTAACACTCCTGCGCCTGGGTGGATACCTCCCGTAGCAGTGTTGCCGCCAATGCTAAAGTCCAGCCCTGCCGTGTTGTTCCAGGTACTGCTGGTGTATTGTGTAAAATCGCCTTTTAATAAACGGTTGGCATTGTCATAATAATAGCCATAGGCCCTTTGTTCCCCGTCCCCTTTGCTGCGCCAGCGCATACCGGATATATTACCGTTCAACTGGCCGGCAACATAGCCATAATCATAATTGAGTTCCATCCCAAAATACCTGTTGGCCTGAGCACTGGCTTCAGTAGTATAAGAAGTATTGGCATACCCCCGGTTAACCCCACTCAGCCAGCCACGGATATTATATTTATAATCCTGTGTTTCCAGGAAAGACAGGTCGGCTTTTTGGCCTACCTGTTTGGTGGCTGCCTGGCCCAGTTCGTTGTAGGTGTTTTTGGCAATGAGTACTTCTGTTCCTGCATTAAATATTTTGCGTGCTTCCAGTACACGGGCCGCATGGTCGTACAGTATTTTGCTTAATACCGTCTGGTTCACGGTTGCCCGCTGGTGCCTCAGGTAACTGCTCAGCAGCTTTCCGCTGAAATCGTACTGGTTGGTGGCAATATCTACACCGGCGCTCTTATTGTCTGACAAGCGTCTTCAGATATAATAAATAGAAAGAATTATTGGTACGCAGGCAATATTTCTTTTTTCATCTGCTGTCCGGCTATCCGCTGCTACTCCGGCATCTCGCCTTAAGCGAGACCAGCACACAAAACCTTCACCGGGGTATCCGCTCCTATCCGGCGTAGGTTCTCAACTGTTGGAATTTTATTGGGCAGTATAAAAGCAAGCAGTAAAATTTATTGATACAGTATGTTTGTTCTGAGAGTAGTAACAGTCCGGCACAGGAAAGCCACGCCACTTGCCTACGCTTCATTCCTGCGCCTAACAGCTTTTTGTTTGCGTAACATTCCTACGCCTGTGTGGACATTCCTGCGCTTGGGTGGTATACGGCTTTTTTGCTACTGCATCTTTGTTCAGGCAGTAATAACAAGGCGGCACTGGAAGCCAACACACAAACCCACGCCTCATTCCAGCGCCTGACAGCTTTTCGTTTGCCTAACACTCCTGCGCCTGTGTGGAGGTAGCCTGACAGCTTTTCGTTTGCGTAACACTCCTGCGCCTGGGTGGGCCTATCAGCTTTTCGTTCGACTAATGCACTCCTGCGCCAGTCGGGGGGTTTACTCCAATCAGTTGGAACTTTTTTATCTCAACTATTATTCTGCTTAGTACATCACTTCACTGTAAAAGATTCTTTTTACAATAGAATCTTTATCCAATTTAATTGACTTGTACATATCACCTCGTTTAAATAATACTTCACTAAAATTAACATGGACGGAAGCATATCCTTTATGAATATCTTTTTTTAAAACCTTGCAAATTGTCTCTTCTTTTGTTTCCAAAAGGATGAACTTTAGAACTAAAGAATCCGGGATATTATCAATACTAAATTCTGTGAAGTTTGTAGTATTAGATTTCTTGATTACTTCTTTTCTGTACAATTTATTGTTAGAGTATATTTCTATATTAACAACAGGCTTAACATCACTACTATTTTCAATAAATACCTTAATAAATTTCTGATTATAATTACATGAGAATAGACAAGTGATGAACAATAAATAAATACATACTTGTTTCATTACAGGTTAGTTTTTTAACGTTTGTGGGATGACTTGACCTTGTTGTACATTCATTCTATAAGGTTCAGATTGTGTAGAAGTATGCCAGAACCAATTATTAGAAGATTGAATAGCTCTTTGATTATTGCTTCCTTGATTTAAAGCTCCATTATTAGACATATTTCCTATTTGCATCATCTGCAAAGTATTAAAGCCGCCTCTATTTTTATCATAGCTCATAATATTTCCAGTAC
>JAYVLZ010000287.1:0-4971 GCA_043759175.1 Chitinophagaceae bacterium
GTTGCACTCACATGCATGTGTACCCAGCCTTGAAGTAGCGCCGCAAAATATTTGTCTGAGCCAGGGTTGCCCAACAGTGTCACCTTCATTTTTAACCGAATTAAAAACTTATTTGGATAAACCTGAAAAACCCATACTCCTGTATATATTTTACTAATCACAGATACCATCTACATTTGTTCGTGAATGAATCTTTATTTTTGAAGATTATTAAAAACACCCGGCGATTATTTTGAACTTACAACCGAATAAAAAAATATACTTTCTCTCCGACTTTCATTTGGGTGCACCCAACGCTGCAGAAAGTTTGCAAAGGGAAAAAAAGATTGTAGCTTTTTTAGACAGCATTAAAAATGATGCGGAACAGATTTTTATCGTGGGTGATATTTTTGATTTTTGGTTCGAATACAAAACAGTGGTACCAAAAGGTTATGTACGCCTGCTGGGCAAATTAGCAGAGATCAGCGATGCCGGTATTGCTATTCATTTTTTTGTTGGAAACCATGATATGTGGGTAAGAGATTATTTCCAGAAAGAACTTAATATGAAAGTTTATTTTGAGCCAACTCTTTTTGAATTTAAGGGAAAGAAATTTTTAGTTGGTCATGGAGATGGACAGGGACCGGGTGATCATGGTTATAAATTTTTAAAAAAGATCTTCCGCAATCCTGTTTGCCAGTGGATGTTTGGCATACTGCCTCCCGGTATTGGTTTAGGCATTGCAAATTATTTTTCCCGTAAAAGCAGGGAGGTCGTAAAAGACATTGATGAAGTTTTTATGGGGGAAGAAAATGAATGGCTCCTTCTTTACAGCAGGGAAGTGCTGCAGAAAGAACATGTTGATTATTTTATTTTTGGTCACCGCCACTTACCGATAGATTTTACATTACAGCAGAACAGCCATTATATTAATTTAGGCGAATGGATAAAATCTTTTAGCTACGCCGTATTTGACGGTGAAAAAACTACCTTAAATTATTTCCAGTCATGAAGTATCGTTTTAAGAAAATAGTGTTCCCTTTTGTTATCGGCATATTAGTGGCTGTAAATTCATATTCACAAAATGATTCTTCTTTTATATTCAGCAAAACCATATCTGGAGACTTTACTTATTTCACCATTGACAACTTAGATAATATTTATTTAGTCAATAACAATAATCAATTGAAGAAGCTAAACCTCAATGGAGATTCTGCAGGTGTTTTTAACGATGTACGCAAGTATGGAAAACTGTATTCCATAGATGCCACCAATCCACTAAAATTATTATTGTACTACCAGAATTTTTCTACAATTGTTGTGCTGGACAGGTTCCTCAATATTCGAAATGTGATCAACCTGCGGAAGCAAAATATTTTCAATGTAAAAACTTTCTGTGCTTCATACGATAATCATATCTGGGTGTTTGATGAAGGAGATGGCAAGATTAAAAAGATTGATGACAACGGTGAAGTATTGTCAGAAACGGTTGACCTCCGCATGATCTTTGATACGATACCATCACCTTCCAGCATGACTGACCAGGATGGTTTTGTATACCTGTATGATCCTAACAAAGGCTTTTATGTTTTTGATAATTACGGCAGTTTAAAAAACAGGCTGACCTTTCTTCATTGGAACAACGCCGAAGTAACGGGCAAAAATTTGTATGGCTTTAGCGATACCAGTTTATATCAATACCAAACCGGCACTCTCAATTTAAAAGAATTTTCATTACCTGTTTCATTTAACAATGCCCTGCAGGTGAAAGCAGGAAATGGTAAAGTGTATGTATTGCATAAAGAAGGCCTGCAGCAATATTTAGTAAAATAATTTTTCATCATTAAGTCTCACCGGAACAACTCAAATTCCTAATTTTATTGCATGGATTTTTTAGATAACATCTATTTTAATAATACCCTCCGGAGTTACCTGCTGGTTGCAGGTATTATCGTATTGGCATTACTGGTAAAAAAATATTTATCCCGGTATGTAGTTTCATTGGTTTATAAACTGGCGACGAGAGTATGGACTACACTGCACAAGAAAAGTTTTCTTGACCTGGTGGTGGAGCCTATGGGATGGTTCCTCGTAATTGTAATCTCCGTATTTGCACTGGATAAACTGCAATTTCCAGACGCACTGAAATTTGAAATTTACGGGCACAGTACTAACGACATTATTTCAAGGATTGGGCCCGGCGTTATTGTTATTACTTTTATCTGGCTCGTGTTACGCATTATAGATTTTATTGCCGTGGTGCTGGAAGAAAAAGCCAATCTTACTGAAGATACAAGGGACAACCAGCTGATTGTTTTTTTCAGGGATTTTCTAAAAGTGATCATTGGTATAGGTGGTGTACTGCTGATTATTAAAGCCTCTTTTCACCAACCCATTGGAAATGTGCTTACAGGCCTGAGCCTTGTAGGCGCCGGCATAGCCCTGGCAGCCAAAGAAAGCCTTGAAAACCTGATAGCTTCTTTCAT
The DNA here is from genome assembly GCA_043759175.1 of Chitinophagaceae bacterium. Lineage (GTDB taxonomy): Bacteria > Bacteroidota > Bacteroidia > Chitinophagales > Chitinophagaceae > Ferruginibacter. The sequence continues at coordinate 2,466 of JAYVLZ010000287.1, forward strand.
TATATTCTTTGACAAACCATTTTTTGCCGGTGATGTAGTAAAAGTAAATGCGGTAACAGGTACCGTGGAAAGGATTGGTTTACGCAGCACCCGGATACGAACTGCTGATAAAACATTGGTAACAGTACCTAACAAACAAATGGTGGACAGCGTGGTGGATAACTGGAGCCTGCGTACACAACGAAGGGCAGAGATCCGGCTCGAACTTTCATCAGCCACTTCTGCCGTAACATTGCAAAACATTACAGCAGAAATAAAAAAAATAATTGATGGGCACAAGGAGCAAATTTTCAATGCAGACATATTTGTTAAAGACATATCCCGAAATGCCATCGTAATAACGATAGAATATTTTACTGACAATATCCCCATTAAAGAATTTTTTCAGGTAAAGGAAGCTATTAACCTTCAGGTAAAAAAATTACTGGAAGATAACAGCACAGCATTCGCCGGAGATTCCAGCAATATCATTATCAAAGAAGAGAACAGGGAAGGATAGCCTCCAAAAGCAATGCAAGCATTGTTATCTGCCAAACACAAATCCCTATTTCTGAAAAATACCATACTATGATTTTTATAATTTGTTCTTTATTTTAATAAGATAAATTGCGTCATGATTTCTTTTGTTCAAAATATTCCCGGTGTTACCGAATTATTTAAGCAGTTTGTTGCTGCTACCAATGCTCAACCAGTTAATGGATGGATGGAGATTCCGGCTGCGTTAGGAACCGGATGCATTCAACTGGAACATTTGCCCAATGGACTAAATGTGCTCATCATGAACTTTCGGCTGAATAAAGACTTTTACTACGAACGGCCACCTGGATCCAAAGAATTTTATACACTCCGCTCAAGAGAGATCAATGTTGTCGGCAGTGCAGTCACCACTATTGACAGCGAAGAAGTAAAAGAACCACCGGGCATTCACAAAAGCCTTTTTCTCACCAGTTCTCTTTTTGACATGTCATTTTTTGTAAGCAAAAACACTCCGGTTGAAGTCATTCATATTGAATTAAACAAAGAATGGATGGCAAAGTACCTGCACATGAATGTGTATGATGATATATTGCATGAATACCTTTCCATGAAAATAAAAATGCTGGATGCTGTAATCATGGATGCTGATTACAGCCAGGCGCATTCAGAAATTCTTCACATCAACAAAAATCACCCTGTCGAAGTTACCATCCTTCACAACAGGATCATGTACATTATTGAACGTTTTTTTACAGAACTGTATGAACAAAGAAAGCAGATTAAATACCGGCTCAGAAATAATTCTGCCGATATTGATGCCATCATTGCAATTGAAACAAAACTGGTGGCTGGTATTAAAAAAGGCTTTCCTTCTGTGGAGCAACTATCAAAAGATGCCGGCATGAGCGCCAGCAAATTGAAGACTCTTTTTAAAAAAATATATGGTAAAGCGTTGTTTGAATATTTCCAGGAACGCCGCATGCTGAAGGCTAAGGCCATGCTGCTTTCCAACCATTATGCAGTAAAAGAAGCTGCCTTTGAAATGGGGTTTAAGAATATCAGCAACTTTACACTGGCTTTTAAAAAACAATTTGGCATACTGCCGCATGAATTTACAAAAAGGGGAAAGTAAAGAGGCTACAGAAAAGAGGTGGTTTTAAAAGAATATTAATAGGAAATGCCACGCAGAGGAGCAGCGTATGCAGAGGTTGAAAATAAATACTTTTATTCTATACAATCTCTTAAGCTCAGCGTACAAAAAATTCTTTTAAGAAAGGCTGTTTTTATATACGATGAAATAACGTTTCTTACAAACTCGCCTTCAACTCATTTAAAAAACTTTTTAATTTTTTTAAAGAATTAATCAGCTCAAATTTTTCTTCTGCCTTCTTGTGATTTTTAAAATAATCTTTGGCACCTTCCAGGGTATATTTTTTTTCACGGGTAAGGTGGTAGATCAATTGTATATTTTTAATATCCTCCGGACGAAAGAGCCGGTCGCCCTTACCATTCTTCTTTGGCTTTAATACATCAAATTCATTTTCCCAAAGCCGCAGCAGGGATTGGTTTACCTTAAACATCTCGGCTACCTTACCAATGGGATAATATACTTTTTGAAACAGTATATCATCTTCAGGCACTTCCACCATATCCACTCTTGAACTCAATTCTTTAATACTTTTTCTGCCACGGGTAGATTTTTTTTTAATCAGCTCCGGCTCTGTAATCACAGCTGGCGGCATCAGCTTCTTTTGGGAAACAACTTTTTTTACCGGCACTGAAGGTTGCGGCAAATCGTCAAAGTCAAATGCTATTTGTGTTTGTTCTGCCATTCGTGATTACAAAAATAAATAAGTCAATGTAATAGTCATCCTGCCAAAGCATATAATATTCCCCTTTAGGGCAATGTCATTTAGTTAAGGCATATATTTCAATTACAAACTTCAATTGCACTGCCCTTTAGGGCAGTGATACAAGAAATTATTCTCTCTTCCGGGCTTTAGCCCAAACAATCTTTGGGCTAAAGCCC
>JAYVLZ010000288.1:0-3920 GCA_043759175.1 Chitinophagaceae bacterium
TTATACCATTTAAAGTAAGGTTAGATGTAGAAGAACCACCAATAGTTCCTGCGCCGGGAGAGGGATAAGTTACAGAGTCTTTAATTGTAAGAGTATTGCTTCCAATAAAGAAAGTGCCTCTCATCAGTTTGAATTTATTCGCTGTTACATCGGTGAAAAGATTTACACCACTACCTGTATGATTGGTTACAAAATCTATATTGCCGGCAGTTAAACTGAACCTTGCATATTGTGCTGCACTGCCGTTAAACCATAATTCAGCTACTGATGGGTTGCCCGGATCCTTTGATGCATCGAGAGTGGCAGCAGAAATACCAGTATGCATTTCAAGGTTGCCTTTTACATACAGTCTGCCATTAATGTTGTTGCTGCTGCTGGGGTTATTGATGATTTGAAACTTTGTGTTGCTTACAATTGAGTCGGTAACATAAAAAGTATTATTTACCGTGAGTGAACGTTCCAGTCCGCCTGCATCAGTGTTGTAAGTAATAGTTACGAGTCCGCCATATTGGAAATAATTGCCGCAGGTATAAAAATTTTGACCTCCGGAAGAAGTGAGCTGGAGTAAATTATTAGGCTCACTGATACCGCCTGTTCTTTTCACAATAAAACTGTCTGTTATTACAACATATGGCCCGGATGTTTTATTGATATTTTCTCCCAACACAAAGAAGTGATTTTGGCTGGGGCAGTCCCATATAAACTTGCTATAGGTTTGGCCATGTCCGTTCATGTTTTGTGTAGTTGTTGCTCCTGTAATAAGGCAGGTGGAATTAAAGTTCCATGTGCCGGTAGGCACAGTGCCGCCATTTACACCATGATTGTATGTACCTCCATTGGTTACTACAAACCTTGATGCAACTGTTGAAGTAACCGTTCCATAACAATTAAGTGTTCCGGAAACAGTGGTAATGCAACCAGCGTTATTGGTATTATAAGTGTTGCCGCTGTTTACAGTCAGTGTGCCTGAAATATCAGCAGTGATATTTGTATTTAAGGTCATACTTATGGTGCTTCCCAATGTAAGTGAAGTGCCGTTTGCAATGTTAATATCGTTAAATGCTGCACCATTGTTATCTGTGAAACTAATGGTATTGGCCGAAGAAGACTGCAATGTAACATTGCCGTTATTAATAGATAGTTTTGCGATAGTCTCTGTTGGCACATTGGTGGCTGTTACGCTTCCCCCTGTATTAAATATCAGTACATCCACCACTGCTGGTGTATTCCTGTTGGGGTTCCAGTTGGTGGCCACAGCCCAGCTTCCTGCAGCACCCCCCTGCCAGGTATATTCATTAGTTGCATTATACAAAGCGTTGGTAGTAGCATAAGCAGAGTAAGAATGGGTGGCATCATAGTTTGCAGCATCCACCACAGTTAATATCAATACATAGTAAGTGGTGCCCGCAATTAACCCAGTAACAGTTGCTGATGTGCCATCGCCTTTATAAATACATTTTGCACTGGCATCTAATTGATAAGCTGTGCCGGTATTAAAAACAGTATTGGCAGTATAAGTAGAAGGATTTACTGTTGGTGTACCCACAGTGATGGCAGCGCTGCTTACAAAAACAAGTGTGGTGTTGGTACTGTTGCTGTATCCGCTTGCAGCAGTCCAGTTAACAGTGCCGGTGCCGCCAGAAATATTTAATACCTGTGCCGTTACTGCATTGGGTAGCGTGGCAACGTTAATGGATGGCCCGGATGCTTTATAATTTATACAGGCACCTGTATTGGTGTAAGAGTTGATCCTGAAATAATACATGGTGCCTGCAGAAAAACTGGTGAAGCTGCTGTAACTGGCGCCTGCAGTTTTTCCATTTGCACTTCCTGATAACAGGCTTAATTGATCTGCCGGGTCAGTAAAATCTGTTGGGTCAGCAGGAATGGCACTGTTGCTGGCTTTAATTAAATATCCGGTTGGCGCAGGGAAACCTATGGCAGCCGTCCACGTTAGTGGGATGTTGGAAGTGCTCACTGCTCCCTTTCCAAAAGCAGTTGGGTTATTGGCAGGTTCAGCAAGGCTGTTCAATGTAGCTCCGTTGCCTGTGCTGCCTGCAGAATAAGTTACCGTTGCATTTACTACATTAAAAAGCAGAACATAATAAGTAATTCCAGGGGTCAAGCCCGTTATTGTTAGCCCGCTGTGGTCACCGGCACTGTTAGTGCCATCACCATTTATAATGCAGTAAGCAGCAGCGTCGTTTTGATAAGCAGTACCAATGCCAAACGTGGTGCTTGCAGTATAAGTTGCCAGTGCATTTGTTGGTGTGCCAATGGTAACTGCACTTCCCGCTTTTAAAAAACCAAGCAATGTATTATTTGATGAGTTATAATTGAGTGGCCCGGTCCATGAAATAGTTACTCTGTCTGTAAGGCAGGTGGCAGGTGTGGTAAAAGTGATTGCTGTGGGGCCAGCCGTTCCAGTATATCCTGCAACAGTAACAGGCGTGGGTGAATAATTAAATGCTTTGTCAGCCACGTATATCCTGTAATAATATGCTGTATTGGAAGCTAACCCGGTGTTATTAAAACTTGTGCCGGTTCCTATATATACAATTGTGCCGGTGCCAATGGTATTTCCAACGGCATATATACCATTCACTATTGGTGCAGGTTCACTTACAGGGTTGGTGGGGTATCTTATAATAACATACCCACCGCCATCAACACCAGTGGCGGGTACAGTCCAGCCCAGGTTTAAAGAGCTGCCCGTTGCAGCGGTAACCGATGGACTAACCACCTCGTCTGGTGCCGTGTTGTCAACAGCACTGCCGGCATACATGCAAAAATCATCCAGCAGGTAATTAAGGCTGTTGAAACTTCCCCCATTTGGTTTGATACCAAAATAACCGGTTTTACCCGTCCCTGCTGCCGATCCGGAAGTAACTATTGCTGTGAATTTTTGATAGCTCAGGCTGCCAGCCTGGGTAGTGGTAACTGCCGAACCGAAGTTGTTGCCATTTACTGATACCCTCACATTAAATGAACGGCTTTTATCTGAAGTATCCTGCCTTGCATAAAACTGTACTACATAAGAAGTACTGTTTAGCACTGCATCAGGTATGGCAGTTGGTGTAAATAATTCAGCACTGGTGGAAGCATTTGTCCATGAGATACATTTAGGGCTGCTGTTGCCACCTGTTGCCCTTACAAAAGCACAAGTTGTAGTTGCATTATTATTATTGCGGCTGAATGTTGTAACTGTTGCGCCATTAACATAGCTGGCAGTGCCTATAGGGAAACCAAGCCCGGTTACAGTATGTCCTTCCAATCCTCCGTCCATTGTTGAAAAGCTGCCAATCACCTGCTGTGAATAGCACGGTGCAGCAAGCAGTAAAATACCGATTAGTAAAACAGGGGAAAGTATGCCAAACTTTCTTTTTTTTAAAGCATAGCAAAATGAAAAAAAAGCGGATGTTGTGGCAAGCTTTTTCATTGTATTTATTATTTGTTTGTTTGGCAGCCTTAGTTTTTTGAAGATGGCAGGCAGGATGCACAAACAATATTTTACTGTTTACTTTTTTTGACTGCAGAAGTAAGAAATTGGAAAACAGTTTAACAATAAGTACCGGCAATTCAACCTATTTCGTATGCTAATCTATTTCGTTTTAAAATAGGATGGTAGTTTATGGGTGCTGCAAAAGCGTATTTATTTACGCAAACGTTACCAGCAAGCAAACGCAATCGTTCCCGAAGGAAAATGTTGTCATCTGGGCTTGTTTTTAATAATGAGAAAGGCTTAATACATTGTTTAAAAAAATATTGAAATCAATACAAAAAAATGAAGGAAGCCGGATTAATAAATTACTTTTTTCGTCAACAGCTCATTCAATTTGCATGCTTTATTTCTTTTCGTTTTAGGCGTGTGAGCATTATCACACCACATTAAAAAAAGTGATACAAGCCTCTGTAGTTTT
>JAYVLZ010000289.1:0-4192 GCA_043759175.1 Chitinophagaceae bacterium
AAGATATTGAAGCGATGGTAAACAGGGATAGAAATCACCCATCCATCATCATGTGGAGTATCGGAAAAGAAATTCCTGAAAGAGGAAATGCAGAAGGTGTTGCAACTGCCAAATTGTTGTCAGATTATATAAAAAATTTAGACAGCACCCGGGCAATTACTTCTGCAGTAAATGGATTGAACGAAGATAAGGACCCTTATTTTGCACAGCTGGATGTGGCTGGTTATAACTATGCCGCAGGTGGTGACCATTTAAAAAAATCTATCTACGAAGAAGACCATAATCGGTTGCCAAAAAGAATTATGTACGGTGCTGAATCTTATCCCCTGGAAGCATTTGGCAGCTGGATGGATGTAGTGTATCATCCTTATGTAATTGGTGATTTTGTATGGACTGCTTTTGATTATACCGGCGAAGCAAGTATTGGATGGCTGGGTTATTTTCAAAAACAAAATTTCTATCCCTGGAACCTGGCTTACTGTGGCGATATTGACATCTGCGGCTGGAAGCGGCCACAGTCTTTTTACAGGGATGCATTATGGAAAGAAAATCAGATAGCCCTTTTTGTTACACCGCCTCTACCCTCTTTTGAGCAAAATCCAAATAGAGAATCCTGGTCTAAATGGCACTGGCTGGATGCAGTGAGCAACTGGAATTGGGAGGGTTATGAAAACAAACCAATTGAGGTTAATATTTATTCATCCTGTACGCAGGCAGAATTATTTTTGAATGGAAAGTCTTTAGGTAAAAAAAAGACGGACCGTTCTACAAAATTTATTGCTTCGTGGCAGGTGCCTTACCAGCAGGGTGTTTTAAAAGCAGTTGGATACAATGCTAAAAATAAAATTATCAACTCAACTATGTTGGCGTCTGCAGAAACTGCTGTCAGCATAAAATTATCTGCAGACAAAAATATCATCAAAGCCAACAACCAGGACCTGAGTTATATAACCGTAGAGCTTACAGATACGAATGGCAACCTGAATCCAACGGCAGAAAATTTAGTGAAATTTGAAATTGATGGACCGGCAACAATCACAGGAGCAGGAAACGCAAATCCACGAAGTCTTGAAAGCTGCCAGGCGCCTGAACGTAAAGCATGGAGGGGAAAATGTTTAGTAATTATAAAAGCTGGAAAAACTGCAGGTGAAATTAAGTTAAGAGCGGCAGCAGATGGTTTGAAGACCGCTTCATTAAGTATAAAAGTTAGTAAAGAATAAAATGAATTATTGATGATTGATAGTTGCCCACATACATACAATTATGAGCAACATTTTCTGCTATGCAAATTTCAACAAAATTCACATTATGACCAGTTATGGAAAAAATTTGATTTAATGCATGATGGGGTTCAATAAAAACGATTGGGCTTTTTGCATAAAAAAAACATCTGCTAACTCCGTTGTTTGCTGTGTTTCTTTTTTTCAGCAGAAGTTGAAAAAATAATTACAGCAATGAAAATAAATAAATACTTCTTATAGGGTATTGACATTGCTGCCAATGCTCCGTGGGGAACTAATTTTAATATTGATTCACCAGACAGTAAGTAATCTAAAAAATTAGTAAGCGACTTTGCTTCTTTAAAGTATTTAATGCCCCCATAAGAGACTATTGTACCAAATCATCTTGTACTTACACTTATTTAAGTATTCAAGAGATACCACCGAAGATACTTCTACAGCTGGATATCCGGATTCTTTTTCACAACCAGGTAAATCTAAAATACCGTTTAATTCTAATTGAAATAAAAAGCCTTTTCCCCTTTTTATTAATGAATTATTTTCTCAATTGCTTTGGGATCATGTTTATATCTAAACACTAAAGGAAAAAGGATAGCAAGCACCAATGCGTAAGCAGCGAATGTAAACCATATAGCAGGCCAGTTTTTAACTCCGGAACAGGCGCCTTCAATGTTAGTAGTAAAATGATCCACCACTTTTCCGGCAGCCCATCCTCCGGCCATCGCACCAATGCCATTGGTCATCAGCATAAACAATCCCTGTGCACTTGCCCTGATATTTCTGTCTGCTTCTTTTTCAACAAATAAAGAACCGGAGATATTGAAAAAGTCAAAGGCCATTCCATAAACGATCATTGATAAAATTAAAAATACCAACCCTTCGGCAGGATTGCCAATTCCAAATAATCCAAATCTTAATACCCATGCAAGCATGCTCATCAGCATTACTTTTTTAATGCCAAATCTTTTCAGAAAAAATGGAATGGTTAGTATAAACAAGGTTTCAGATATCTGCGATAAAGAGATCAGCAAACTTGGATGATCCACTGCGAATGTTCCTTTATAAGCACCACTAAAATCATTTAAAAATGGCTGACCAAAAGCATTGGTAATTTGTAATGCAGCTCCCAATAACATCGCAAACAAAAAGAATGTCACCATCTTGGGTTGCTTAAATAAAACAAACGCATTCAACCCAAATATTTCCACAAAGGAAGAACCCTTTGTTGCTTTTGCAGGTTTACAGGCAGGCATTGTCAAAGAATACAATCCCATCACCACTCCTGCTGCAGATGCAAACAAAAATTGATTGGAACTTTTTGTCCAGCCAAGCAGATCAACACCCCACATCGCAATTATAAATCCTACTGTTCCCCACACCCTGATTGGAGGAAATATTTTTTGAACATCCAGTTTATTTTGGGTTAAAATATTATAGGAAACAGTATTGTTCAAAGCAATGGTTGGCATAAAAAAACAACTGTTGATCAAAATAATACTGTACAATAAATTCACATCAGTAACCGTACTTGCCCAATATAAAGCAGCAGCGCCTGCCAGGTGGCAAATACCCAACACCTTTTCTGCATTCACAAATCTGTCTGCAATAATCCCAACCAATGTTGGCATAAACAAAGAAGCAATGCCCATGGTGCCATAGGTTGCACCAACCAATGCCCCTCTCTCACAAAGATCTCCGGGAAAAGTAAACATATAACCACCTAAAGAAATTAACCAGGAACCCCACACAAAAAATTCTAAAAAATTCATTACCGTAAGACGGGATTTAATACTCATAATATTCTTGTTTTGCATCAGCAATTAGTAAAATGGTAGTATAACAGTTGCTTAAAACAATATTCCTGTGGAAAGGAGGTTAAAGCTGCTGGTATTTTTTGGTTTGAAAGATATACAATTCTGAGAGAAACAAACAAGTGATCAAACATAATTTTAAAATACTTTAAAGCATAAAACACTTGCAAATTCTGAGTAGTTAACTAACACTAATTTTAAATCAACAGCACTCACACATTATTATTGGTAAGGGTTAATTAATTATATTGCAAGTTGATATTTCGCTGTCTCCTAAATCCAGGCATGTAAATGTTTTCTTCCTGTCTGCCGGCAATATATCCTAAACATTCTGTGATGAAAAAATTTTATTGGATTGCTGGATTGGTAGTTGTTTTTGGACAAATTTCCCGGGCACAAACCGTAACTCCTGAACAAATCAACTTTACACAACTGGCAAATTTTGAGAAAGCTCACCCGGAATTATTTGGGCGCTGTGCCAATTGCAAAGAAAAAGAAAATGATGCCGGCTGGAGAGATCTTTATCATGATATGCCAATACCTGCCGGTGCCATTATAAAAAAGCAAGAACAGGATAACCTGAAACCAGCAAATGCAGCAAGACCTTCAATACCAGCCACACCCCTTTCACCCTCGCCTGCACCCACCCGCAGTTTTGCTGGCCATATAGATCCGGGCGCAGGTATTCCGCCGGATACACATGGAGCTGTGGGGCCCAATCATGTAATTACTGCCACCAATGATTTTTTGATAGTACACAATAAAACAACGGGGATGGAGATCAGCAGGGTATCCATCTCTTCCTTTACAAGCATACCTACCAGTTGTGATCCATATATTCAATATGATCCATCATCAAAAAGATGGTTTTATTCTGCTATCAACTGCGATGGAAATAATGGCAACCAGATGGCTATTTTGGTATCCGGTACCACCGACCCAACAGCTGGCTGGTCAAGATACAGTTTTGTTCCAGGGAGTTCCTATTTTCTTGATCACCCCTACCTGGGTTTTAATGAAAAATGGTTAGTGATCTCAGGAAGAAGGTTTCCCGATCTTAGTTCCTTTGCAGGGCCCATCCTGTTTGTACTGGACAAAGCAAACCTGCTGGCAGGTGGCACGCTAAGCTTTGGTGTAAAT
>JAYVLZ010000290.1:0-20421 GCA_043759175.1 Chitinophagaceae bacterium
TTGCTTGAATTATTTTCTAAAACTTATCCGCAATATGTCAAAGAACAAGATTGTAATCAATTGAACCTATTCGATTTATAACAAGACGATAGTGACATCGCATCTAAAACAGAACACAAGCGGACCGCAGATTATATGGACTTTGTGGACCAGCTAATAACAGATGGCTACTGGGAAGAAATTGAAAAACACCGCTACCGTTTTATATCGCCTTTTTTACAGGCATTTTGGTTACATAAATATCCCGTTTACAATGAATAATAATATACCCCCTCTTAATATTAATTTCTTTCAGTCTGCTAACAGTGAAGGCAGCCATATTGCAGATGATTTTGTAATACGCATTGAAGAATACGAAACCATTATGGGTGAAATACGCCGTGATCCCATGCAGGGTTCCGTACAGCATTACCTGCTGCTTGGAAGAAGGGGAAGTGGAAAATCTACTTTATTAAAACGGATAGAGTATGAAATAAATAATGACCCGGCCCTTAGTAAAAAATTGATTCCTGTTAACCTTGCAGAAGAACAGGCCAACATTTACAGGCTGATGGACCTATGGGAAGAAACCATCAAAGAACTGAAGCACTCAGATATTGATATTGACGACAGCATTATCAATAATTTTACAGGCAACACTAATGAGTACAACAGGCAACTGTATGCTGCCATAAATGATGCCATGGAAAAAGCAGGCAGAAAAATTGTATTGCTTTTAGATAATATTGACCGCATTTTTGAAAACATAAGAGAAGATGCAGCTCTGCTGAGAGAAGTACTTTTGAATTATGATCACATTCGGATTGTAGGAGGAAGCACCAGGATGAGTGAACATTTTTGGCAATACGATGCACCCTTTTACAATTTTTTCAGGATAATAAAATTAGAAGCATTAAGCAATGAAGAAGTAAGAACATTGCTGATGCATTGGGCTAAAGCATACAACCTGCCTGCCATAGAAGACTTTGTACAAACCAAACCCGGTCAGTTAGAAACGATAAGGATACTGACTGATGGATTGCCCCGTACTTTAAAATTTTTCATCAGCACCATTATCAACCGTACCCAAAAAGACAGTTACCAGTACCTGAAACAAATAATGGATTATGTAACGCCACTATACCAGGAGCGCCTGAATAATTTACCTGCAGCCCACCGGAAGATTGTTTTAAACCTTGCGTTTATATGGGAAGCTGCTGCTGTAAAACAATTAGTGGAAGTATGTAAAATAGAAAGCAAGTTATTATCTGCACATTTAAAACAACTTTATCAAAACGGGCTTTTAGATAAAATAGAAACCAGTAAAAAAAATCATTTGTACCGTATCTCTGAACGCTTTTTTAATTTGTGGTTAATATTTACACAGGGCAGCCCAAGTGACAAGCGGAAGCAAAAATGCTTAACTATTTTTTTGGAGAGTTGGTATAATGGGGATGAGATTAAGGAGATGACAATGCAGCATTTAGTTTTATTGAATGAGGAAGTAGGTAACGCAGATGATGTAGCATTGTTTTCAAAAGCGTTGGCGCATTCAAAATATATTTCGAGTGCAGAAAGGGATTTAATTATCGATAAAACATTAAGATTAGAAAATCTTGCTAAATCTTTAAAAGAAAGCTTACCCTCGAAAGTGGCGCAAATAGTAGATGAAATAATTAAATTAATAATCGTAAAAAAATGGAAAGAAGCAGAAAAATTGGCGAAAAGTATAGAGCAAGAAGATGCTATTAAGGAAATAATATTAGGGCACATATATATGGGTCAGCAAAATTATCGAAAAGCAGAAAAGTGTTATTTATTAGCTTTTGAACAAGGTTCAAACGAAGCAGCTATTAATTTGGGTGTGGTATATAAAAATCAAGAAAAATATAATTTAGCTGAAAAATATTCTCTGATTGCATTTGAGAAAGGAAATAATAAGGCGCTTCTTAATCTTGGAATATTATATGAAAAGCAAGGAAAATTTGATTTAGCCGAAAAATATTATTTGCTCGCAATCGAAAAAAATGATAACAAAGCCTTTAACAATCTTGGATTATTGTATGAAAGACAAGGAAAATTTGATTTGGCAGAAAAAAATTATTTGCTTGCAATTAAAAAAAATGATACTAAAATTCTCCGAAATCTTGGGGCATTATATGAAAAACAACGAAAATTTGATTTAGCCGAAAAATATTATTTACTATCCATAGAACAAGATGATATTTATTCTTTTATCCGTCTATCAGGCCTCTATTATACCTTTGGGAAAAATAGAAAAAAAGCATTGGAATTAATACTTCGCTATAAAGATAAAAACAAAGATCAATTTTCAGATTTTTTTGAAATAGTCATCAAATTATGGAATGGTATTTTTGAAGAGTTGCAAAAACTTGTCTTCGATTATTTACTAAATGATAGCGATCATAAAGAAATTCTTATACAACAACTCTTAGTACATCACCAATTACAATTAGTAAACAATTTATTTACAGATAAGACAATTGGCGAAAAATTACAACAAGAGTTTTCACCCTTATATTATGCCACTCAATTATTATCAGGTAAAAAAGGAGACGAAAATATTGCTTTAAAAATGCCGCCAGAAATTACAGAAACTGTGGACAGCTTAATAAAACATATAAAAGAAAGACAGGATTTTTATTACAAGAAATAAAATAGGTAGGAGTTTATGATACCTGCACATCATCATTTACCACTGCATTGGTCTCAACAGTAGTATTTTGCTGGTCTGCCGGATGTTTAATAAATCTTTTTTGAAAAAGTAAAATAGTGATAACACCTGTAGAAATAGCAGCATCTGCCAGGTTAAATATCGGACGGAAAAATTCAAAATCTTCACCGCCCCATAGCGGTACCCACTTTGGAAAATGAGTATCCCTGATGATGGGGAAATAAAGCATATCCACCACTTTACCATGCAGGAAGCCAGCATAACCGTGTGCAGGGAACAGTTTAGCAACGGCCATACTGCCTGGCACACTTGCCTCAAAGATCATCCCATAAAACATACTGTCTATAAGGTTTCCTAAAGCGCCTGAAAAAATTAATGCGGCACAAACAATAAAACCCCTGTGATATTTTTTGCGGATAATATCTCTTAAATACCAAACACCAAAGGTCACAGCGCCTAATCTGAATAAGGTAAGAATCATTTTACCGCCATCGCCACCAAATTTCCAGCCATAAGCCATGCCTTCATTCTCAACAAAATGCAAACGGAACCACTGCCCAATAATATTATGGTGCTCGTTAATGTAAAAATGTGTTTTGATATAGATCTTCAAAGCCTGGTCTGCCAGCACCACCAACAATATAAGCAATACAACGTTTCTTGATTTCATAATGGGGGCAAAGATAATGGTTTTAGTTATGAGGCAAAAAGCTGTGAGTTACCGATTCTTTGTTTGAAGATTTAACCATATGGATAATTTAAAAATTTAACATCACTCTTCAAAATAAACCCTCTTCACCCGTTGTGATATGCCGGCCAGTATTTCATAGGCAATTGTATCAGCCCAGGCAGCCATTTCACTCACCGGCAGTTGCTCTCCAAAAACGATGATATCATCCCCTTCTTTCACATCAATACCTGTAACATCCAGCATGGTCATATCCATACACACATTTCCAATTACAGGAGCCAGCTTGCCATTCACCAACATTTTTCCTGCTCCATTACTCAACCTTCTTGGATAGCCATCTGCATAACCTATACGAACGGTGGCAATCACACTTTCCTGCGTGACTTTGCCTGTACGGTTGTAGCCCACGGTTTCACCCGGGTGTATATTTTTTATTTGTGCCACTGTAGTTTTTAGAGTGGTTACATTTTTTAATTGCTGCTGCATAGTTTCATCACTGTCCACACCGTACATGCCTATACCCAGCCGTACCATATCAAACTGCAAATGTTTATATTTTTCTATAGCGGAAGTATTAGCCAGGTGTTTCAGGAAAGAATAGCCCATCACTTTTTGCAACACATCGCAGCATCTTATAAAGACCGCAGCCTGCTCTTTTGTAAAGTCATCATAGATGGCGGAACCACTCGCTGCAAGATGAGAAAAAACGGATTGTATTTTAAATATAGAAGATGATTGCAAAATAGTCGCCAGCTGATTCATACCCGCTTCTTCAAAACCAAGGCGGTGCATGCCTGTATCTAATTTGATATGCACGGGATAAGTGTCAATACCCAATCGCTGCAGGTAATGTTGGAATGCTGACAGTATATTGAATGAATACAATTCAGGTTCCAGGTTATACTGAACCAATACATCAAACGTATTTTCTTCGGGGCTCATTACCATGATCGGCAAGGTAATGCCTCCTTTACGTAGTTCAACACCTTCATCAGCATATGCAACTGCCAGGTAATCTACTTTGTGAAACTGCAATAAGTTGGCAATTTCAAAACTACCGCTGCCATAGCTGAAAGCCTTTACCATAGCCATCAGTCTTACACCGGGATTCAGGTGCTGCTGGTACTGTTTTACATTATAAGTAATGGCATTCAGGTTTATTTCCAATACGGTCTGGTGTACTTTTTCTTCCAGCAAATGACTGATCTGTTCAAATTCAAATATCCTTGCTCCCTTTAATAAAATGGTTTCATCATGAAAATGAATAGCATGGAAATTCTTTTTAAAATCTTCTGTAGAGATATAAAAATTTGTGTGAGCAATATTTTTATATGCCTCCTTGTATTTTGTAAGTTCCGGACCGATACCGATAAAGCGGTTGATGTTTTTTTGCTTTAAAATAGAAGCGACATCGGTATATAAAGAAGTACCACTTTTTCCAGATTGCAAAATATCACTAAGGATAACGGTACGGTTAGCATGCTGCTGCTGCTGCAATAAAAAATCCAATGCAATGGTGAGTGAATTAATATCTGCACTGTAACTGTCATTGATCACTGAACAATGATTAATACCTTTTTTTAATTCCAGCCGCATTTCAACCGGACGTAATTTTAACATCTTTTCTTTTATCACTTCATTACTAACATTCAAATACAATAATACACACCAGCAGGTAATGGCATTTTCTATGGAAGCCACATCAATAAAAGGAATGCTGATAGTCTGAAGTTTGAAGCCGGATGCCGGAGGTTGATCTTTCGTTCCTTCTTTTATTTTGATGTGATATTTGGCTATGATATCAGTGTGGTTGCCTCTTTTTTCAATAGCAATTATTTGCAGTGTGGCGGTTTCTTTTTTGCCCCATGTAAATAATTGCAGGCGGGTATTACTACGGATATTGTTTGCAAAAGTATTGATCGCCTCATTTATATCAGGGCTGTCGGCATTGTAAATCAGCAACTGGCTTCTTACAAATAATTTTAGCTTTTCATTTATCTTCTGGCGGATGTTAAGAAAACCTTCGCTGTGTGCTTCGCCGATATTGGTGAAGATGCCGATGGTGGGTTCAATAATTTTTTCCAGGAAATGCATTTCATCCGGCTGCGAAATGCCTGCTTCAAAAATGCCCAGTGTATGATGCTGATTCATTTGCCATACACTGAGTGGCACACCAATTTGTGAGTTGTAACTTTTAGGACTTCTTACCACTGAATAATTTTCATTCAGCAACTGGTAGAGCCATTCTTTCACAATTGTTTTTCCATTACTTCCCGTAATACCAATTACCGGTATTTGAAATTGCTTACGATGCTGTTCTGCAAGCTGGTGTAAAGCGTGCATTACATTTTTTACCTGCAGAAAATTGGCGCCTGGAAATTTGGCAGCTGTTGCAGCAATAAAATTTTCTTCAACTATAAAATTTCTTACCCCTTTTGTATATAATTCTCCAATGAATGTATCACCCTTTCTTCTTGGTCCGCCAATAGCGAAAAATAAAGAAGTGGCAGGAAACAATAATTTACGGCTGTCTATCAGGATATGTTCTAACGTCATATCATCAGCCTGCTGCAGCCAGTTGGCTTTTATAATTTCTGATATTTTACTAATGTGATACATTTCCTATTTATTAGTTAAGCTTAGTTGCTGATCACATCCTTTGGCACACCTTTTCTTTTATGATAGATAGAATAGATAATGGAACCGCTAATGCAAAAAACAATTACCAGGAGAGATACCCAAACCGGGATATGCACCCATTTTGTAATCAGCATTTTTACGCCGATAAAAATTAGCACAATAGCAATTCCCTGTTGCAAAAAATCAAATTTGCTGGCGGCGCCTCTCAGTAAAAAAAACAAACTTCTTAAACCCAGCACAGCAAAAATATTGGAAGAATAAATAAGTAATTTTTTATTGGGATCGGGAATGATAGAAAATACTGCAGGTATTGAGTCCAGCGCAAAAACGATATCAATCAATCCCAACATGATTACCACCATAGACAGTTTGGTGAAATATGCTTTATTATGTTTAAAGATGATGAACTTTCCATGTGGTTCTTCATTGGTGGTACGCATGAATTTTTTCATAAAGCGGTATGCCCAGTTTGATTCTGGATCAAATTCTTCTTCAGTGCTGCTGCTGAACATTTTTATACCGGTGTATAAAAGAAATGCACCAAAAATATACATAATCCAACTGAACCTTGCCACCAGTTCACTACCCAATGCTATAAAAATAATCCTGAAAACGATGGCCATTAAAATACCCAGCAGTAACACCCGGGAATAATTATTTTCTTTAACGCCAAAAAAGGAGAAGATAATAATAAACACAAAAATATTATCGATAGAAAGTGACCATTCCAGCAGGTAAGCAGATATGTAGGAGATAGCATCAATCTTACCATTACCACCATCATTTTCATACCAGATAAAACCACAGAAAGCTACAGACAACAGTACCCAGAAAATAGTTTGCTTTAACGCAGCCTTCAATCCAATCACCGCATTTTTTTTACTGAGCAAACCCAGATCGAAAACCAACGCTACTATAATGACACTCCAGAATACCAGGTATGTAAGTTGTTCTTTATCCATTTTATTCAAAAATTAAGAATTGCAAGCGCATATCCAGGTAATCATGCTAACGGTAATTAATTCTTTGTGTACTTTCTTTTGCGCCACCACTGGTAAACAAAACCAAAGAGGCAGACAAGTAAAACCGGTAATACAATATTTATGATTTGCCACAAGGAGCGCTGATCATTTACCTTTTTTACATCCAGCAAACGCAAGCTGTAATCCTTTGCCCTGGCATCCAGGATATTTTTTTTATTGGCCAGGTATTCTGTACAATTCAAAAAGAAATCTTTATTGGCATACTGAATCTTGGTGTATTTATTTACTCCCATTGGTAAAGGCCCGATGCTTTCAGATACCTGGTTTAATACAACATCAGCATCTCCCACTACAATGATCTTGCCTGGTTCTTCGCTTTCTCTTAGAAATGAACGGTCAAAACTTTTAAGCGTATCTAACTGAGCCTGGCTTACCCTGTTTGCAAATAAGGAAGCAAATTTTCCTTCTAATAAAACTGCCACCGGAATGTTTTTCCTGTTGAATTTATCTGCACTTTCTTCTGTTTGCAAACTATTCAGCTGTATCCTTGCAGGTGTTACCATTGTATAAGCATTGGCTGATGATGATAAAAGAATTGTTTTTGTAATACCTGCTGCTTCTACCGTATCTACTGAATTTGCAAACTGGCCTAGTACATCAGCCTGGTTTTTTACAATTGCATTATCTGAACCCGGCTGCAGCAGAGGTGCATAAGGCCAAGGCAAATTTTGATACTGTGGCTTTCCGCCCATAGAACCTACCTGAAGTTGAATTTTATCACTGTGTTTATCTGCAAGCAGGTCTGTATTAATCCTTACACCATATCGAAAAAAAAGGTCGTTTAAATTCAGGTCTCTTGCATACGCAGTCAGTTCGCCACTTTGCAGACTGTCTCTTTCTGCATATAACTGATCCACAAAAAACAATAAGCTGCCGCCGTTCATTACATACTGATCCAGCTTAAATTTATCATCATCCGTAAATTTATCTACCGGTTTTACTATCACGACGGTGGCATAATCAGGATTAATGATGGATGTGGTTCTGATATTAACTGTATCCACAATAAAATTACTGCCCAGCACTTCAAAAATACTGTTTACCGGCGGATATCCATATTTCGGCTCGCCATTGCCGTAAGCATAAGCCACAATTGGAATTTTTTCCTCTATTAATTTCTGGATGGCATTGGCAAACTTATATTCTAGTAAAGCTTCTGCGCTGTTGAGTGATTGTTTGTCTAACAGGTCATCGGAATTAAAAACAATTTTCTGTACCTGCCCCTGCAGTAAATCAATACCAATTGTTTTATTGCCATACTTTAACACTGCACCCGGAAATATTTGCCGTTGATTTTTTCCTTCGCCTTCTTTTACCTGCACCTGCTGGTTGGTTGGCCTTAAACCCATTGCTACCAGTGAATCAAATACAATTGCTTTTAAAGAATCGTTTAAATCTTCTCCCGGTAATTCAAATTTATACTGGATATTATTGCCGCCGTAATTTTTAAAATTTTCCAGCAACTCTTTTGTGCTGTTTGAAAGTTTTTTAAATTCAGATTTGATATCCCCGGTAAGTAATACCGTGATATCCACCGGGGCATCCAGGTTTTTTAAAACAGATTGGGTGGAGTTAGAAAGGGTAAATCTTTTTTCGTTGGTAAAATCGATGTGGCTATGAAAACTGGCTGCCAGCCAGTTAATCCCGATGAGTATTAACAATACCAGCGGTAAAAATATTTTTGAGGATAATAATTTCATCAGAGGATTGCTTAACGTTTTTGCAGGTTTTGAACAGTAATTAAAAGGAATAAAAATATAATGCTTAAAAAGTAGATTACATCACGACTGTCTATTAATCCACGGCTCATACTTCTGTAATGAAAATCTATGCCAAGCATTTCAATATAATAATCTGCCCTGCCCTGAAATGCAGTTAACTTACTTACTGCATGAAAACCAAAATATAAAACGAGGCAGACAAATGCACTCAGCAAAAAAGCTACTACTGCATTGCCTGTAATGCTGCTGCAACAAAGACTGATAGCCGCAAAAACTGCTGCTAACAAAAATAGTCCGATATAACTTCCGGCAATGCCTCCTGTATCAATAGTACCTGAAGCACTTAGATTCTTAATAGTAAAGATGTATATAAAGGTGGGTATTATAACGATGAGCATTACCAAAAGGATAGAAAAATATTTTCCAAGCACTATTTGCCAGCAGGTAATGGGTTTGGTTCTTAATATTTCAAAAGTGCCAGTCTTTATTTCTTCTGATATGGACCGCATTGTGATAGCAGGCACCAAAAAGATCAATACCCAGGGAGCCAATTCAAAAAATTTATCTAAGCTTGCATAGCCAAAATCAAAAATATTACTGTCTTTTAATACAAATAAAAACAACCCGTTTACCAGCAAAAACAAAATAATGGCGATATAACCGGTGAGGTTGCTGAAAAACTGCTGTAATTCTTTTTTACAAATGCTCAACATGTTTTAATAAAATTGCTGCAATTTACTATTTACCAAACAATAAACTTTGTTTGGATAACTGTTAGTGTATTTATATATATAAAGAGCGGATTTTAAGGTTATAAAAAACTATTCATCATTTAACTATCAAGACTCTATCAAAAAAAAGTTAATGCCTGCTTATCCAAAAGTTATACTTACGCTAACTATAAATCCGGATAAATGTAGTAGATATACTACATGCAAAAAATAATTTTATTTTTATGCAGCATTTTATAAAACAGCTTTGTCATATATGCGATGTGGTTATTTAAGGAATCAACTATTCCAAACCGCTCAGGAGTTAGTTGTATTTTGAATATTTTTTAATCGAAATTGATTAACTCAAAATAAAAGATTTTACAAGTTTAGATTTTTACATTTGTCGTTTACCAAAACCAACTGCACATCCCCCGATTTTTCGGGGGTTTTTTATTTTAAAAAATTAGTCCTCTTTAAAATTTCTTGTTAAGGCGCCCTGTGCCTGCTCTCTTCAAAGAAGGGAAGAAAATAAAGAGGTAATAATTTTCTTTGAGATAAAAAATGTTTTTAATAAAATTAAAGCCCGTGAATCACGGGCTTTAATTTTATTTTTACTTTGGTATATCTATTCTATCGTTTTTCTCTTCCAAGTGTAAATCCTATTTTAATATTGAAAGTGAAATAGGAGTCGTTGTTTTTCGGATTGCCTCTGATACCCCCTTCTGCCTTTCTAAACTCAACACTGTTGGTACCAGTATTTGTTCTTTGATTAAATGATAAATCCTGGGCATTTCGCAAATCTGTGCCGGTAAAATAATTTGAAAAAACAGCTGCGTCAATATACTTCTTACTCACATCATCCAAATAATCTGTGGCTAATATCCTATATAAAAATTCAGCCCTTAAGTTAAAAGAAGGGCCTAATTCATAACGAACCCCAACGCCAATGGGAAAACTAATCTGCGCTAATTTATAAGGCTTTCTTTCAGGATACTCAGCAAATCCCTGGCCCTCCAGGCTCAAAGGCTGTAAGTCTGCATATTTACCATTTCTTGTTTTAGATTGTGGGCTAAATGAAAAGAGTCCAATTCCTGCAGCTAAATAAGGAGAAAAATAAGGAGGATCTCTATCTGTTCCCATCCAGTCTATAAAAATAAATAAGGGGTGAAATTCTGCAACCAAAGATAATTCTGAAATTTTGCTCCTGAAATTGAGATTACGTTCGTACCGGCCCTGAGAAGTGGCTTTTACATCTTTCAAAATGCTGTCATAAGCTTTTATATGTCCAAAGGTTCCTTCTAACCGGATAGCAATTTTCTCTTTATAAGTAGCCATGAAATAAATACTGCCATTAAACTGGTTATTACCTATGTTTAAATCTTTTACAAAAGGTTTGCCTAAGCCGCTTCGGCCACCTACATCAGTCAGGCAATTCATCAGTCCTACAGACCCACCCAATTCAAACATAACTGGCATGTCGTAAGAATAGTTATCGTAAAAGTAATATTGTGCAGAAGCCCTATACCCAGATACCAATAACAGCAAAAAAATGACTATACAATATGTAATTCTTTTCATGTAATATAATTCTTTAAAAATGTGCCCATTTTTGAGGGATCATATTTTATTATTGATTATTTACAAATAAAACGATAAATCCTGAATTATCTTTTATCTGTGAATTTATTATTATAAAATTTACAGACATTCCTGATGCCGCAGATGCTGCATTTTGGATTTCTTGCTGTACAAATATACCTACCGTGAAGTATAAGCCAATGATGAGCTTTGTGAATATATTTTTCAGGAATATTTTTAATGAGCTGTTTTTCAGTTGCCAAAGGAGTTTTAGCCTTATTCGTTAATCCAACTCTGGCACTTACCCTGAATACGTGTGTGTCTACAGCCATGTTAGGTTGCTCATCTACTACAGATGTGATTACATTGGCTGTTTTTCTTCCCACACCCGGCAGCTTCACTAATTCATCTACTGACATTGGAACCTGGTTATTAAATTTTTCTACCAGCATGGTAGCCATACCAATTAAGTGCTTTGTTTTATTATTGGGATAAGAAATACTTTTTATCAAAGAAAACAGGCCATCAAAATCTGCCTTACTCATACTTGGTGCATCAGGATATTTTGCAAATATTAAAGGCGTGGTCATGTTTACACGCTTATCAGTGCATTGAGCAGAAAGTATTACGGCCACCAGCAGCTGGAAGGGATTGTGATAGATTAACTCTGTTTCTGCTTCAGGGGTGTTTGCCAGAAAATAGTCAATAACAAATTGGTATCTTTCTTTTGTTGTCATAAAAAAATCCTCCCACCGAAAGGTGGAAGGATAAAATTAGTTTATTAAATTCTTAAGGAATTAACCTTCCAGATCCAGAACTTCTTTTACCGGTTTAGCGGCATAACTAAGAAGGAAATCAAGTGCTTTTTTCCTTGGAGAAAGGGATACTTTTTCAAGTCCTTTTTGAGCAGAGGTCAATACTTCATACTCCTCCTTTAATTTCCAGTCTAAGTTTAAAGCCCGTGTAATGGCGATTGTTTTTTCCTGTGAGGTCTCATCATACATATATTGTATCAGATCCTCCTGTGTGAAGCTGTGCATAGTAAATCTTAATGCTGTTAAAAAATTAATTATCAATTATCCACATTTATAACGAACCCTGATAATGAATATTGTATCTACCTCTGAATTATTTACCTGTTTCTTTATCCGCCGTTATGAACATATCTTCGTTGTCTTTCTTCATCAAATATTTTTCCCTCGCATATTTTTCAATCGTTTGGGCATTATTTTTTAGTTCCTTCAATTCAGCCCGGGTTTCGCTGATCTTATTAATAAGATGCTCTTCACTGGATTGCAATTCTTTGTACTTAATCCATTTGCTGTATTCATTGCCAAGATCTTTCGGATCGAAGAAAAGCATCCATACCAGGAAAAGCATTCCAGCCAACAGATATTTGTTTTTTAACCAGCCCGGTATATGTTTTATCAACTTCATGCTTTAAATCCCAGCGGAAATTAATTTAATAATAAATATCTAAACAGCATCTTACTTACCAAATTTAATCTTTCCTTTTGGATAGATTGCACTATCAGCCAATATTTCTTCGATACGGATCAGCTGATTGTATTTAGCCATCCTGTCCGTACGGCTTGCTGAACCAGTTTTAATCTGTCCACAATTTAATGCAACTGCAAGATCAGCAATGGTAGTATCTTCTGTTTCTCCACTGCGGTGACTCATGATAGTGTTATAGCCGGCATTTTGAGCCATGCTTACTGCATTGATGGTTTCTGTAACCGTGCCGATTTGGTTTACTTTTACCAGCAGGGCATTACCAATACCTTCATTAATACCTCTTTCCAAACGGGTTACATTGGTTACAAACAAATCATCACCCACTAACTGACATTTGCTGCCAACAGCTTCTGTAAGCATTTTCCATCCTTTCCAGTCATCTTCTGCCATGCCATCTTCTATTGAGCAAATAGGATATTTTTTCACCCAGCTTGCCCAATAAGCTACTAATTGCTCACTGGTCATTTCTTTGCCATCGCTTTTATGGAACACATATTTTTTCTTTTTAGCATCCCATAACTCACTGTTGGCTGCATCCATTGCAATCATGATCTGGCTGCCGGTTTTATAACCTGCTGCCTGTATAGCTGTTAATACTGTTTCAATTGCTTCCTCATTGCTCTGGATATTTGGTGCAAAACCACCTTCATCTCCCACATTGGTACTGAAACCTTTTTTCTTCAACACACTTTTCAGTGCATGAAAAATATCAACGCCCCATGCAAGCCCTTCGCTGAAGGATGATGCACCAATGGGCATTACCATAAATTCCTGAAAGTCTATTTTATTATCAGCATGTGCACCACCATTCAAAATATTCATCATTGGTATGGGTAATATTTTGGCGTTGGTGCCGCCAATGTAGCGATACAATGGAAGGTTAGCTTCCAGTGCCGCAGCCTTAGCTACAGCCAGACTTACCGCCAGTATTGCATTGGCGCCTAATTTAGCTTTGTTGGGTGTGCCGTCTAATTGGATCATCATAGCATCAATACCAGTTTGATCTGCCACATCCCATCCTAATAAATTTTCAGCAATAACCGTATTAACATTTTTAACGGCTTTCAGCACACTTTTACCACCATAGTATTTTTTATTCTCGTCTCGTAGCTCTACCGCTTCATGAATGCCGGTGCTTGCTCCACTCGGCACTGCTGCCCTGCCCAATCTTTCGTTTTCAGTTAATACATCTACTTCTACTGTAGGATTTCCACGACTGTCTAATATCTGACGGGCAAAAATGGAGGCAATGTAACTCATGATATTTGATTTATTGGTTGTTTAAAAATTTGAATGCAAAGAAACAACATACCAGCTACGATACAAAATGCAGGGCATTTATTTTTTATATCAATATAAAAATTTGATAAGCAAAAACACAATTAAAATAATCCGGATCCCGGTATTAAAAGAAGTTTTTTGAGGAGATTGATTATAATATAAATCCAGAAAAAATATTATTGTATTTTAGTCAGTTCCCTAAACACTTCTTCCAGGCTTTGTTCGCCGCTTTGCAGTGAAACGATATTAAGGTTTTTATCGATCGACAATTGAAGGAGTTGCTTTTTTACAATATCTGCGTTGTTGGTTGAAAGTTGAAAGTTAAAAGTTGCCTGTCCCGATTCTTTCGGGGAAAGTTGTTTTACAGCATTTACTTCTTTTAAAGTTGCAAGGTCATCAACACTTACGTCTTCTTTAAATGAAACCACCACCTGTTGCTGGCTGGTATTGGCTTTTTGCAGGTTGTGCAGGCTATCATCGGCAACGATATTTCCACGATTAATAATAATCACTCTTTCGCAAAGTGCTTCTACTTCCTGTAAGATATGAGAAGAAAAAAGCACCGTTTTATCTTTTCCCAATCTTTTTATTACTTCCCTTATTTCAATAATTTGGTTGGGGTCAAGGCCACTGGTTGGCTCATCTAAAATCAATACTTCCGGATCATGGATCAATGCTGCTGCAATGCCCACTCTTTGTTTATATCCCTTGCTCAACTCACCAATTTTTTTATTGGCTTCCAGGTTTAATCCCACCGTATTAATTACTTCCTCAATTTTAATTTTTGAATTTTTAATTTCATGAACGCCTGCTACAAACTCCAGGTATTCCCTCACATACATATCAAAATATAAAGGATTTGCTTCCGGCAGATAACCGATTTTCTTTTTGGTAAATAAAGAATTGGTGGTTACTTTTTCACCACAAACCACCGCCGCACCTCCATCATTTTCAAGATAGCCGGTAATCATCTTCATAGTAGTGCTTTTGCCTGCTCCATTGGGGCCAAGAAAACCAACAATCTCTCCTTTATCAACAGAAAATGAAATACCATTCACTGCTTTTTGAGTGCCGTATAATTTTGTAAGATTCGTAACTGAAATAGACATCCCTGCAATTATATAGTAAATATAAAAACCGCCAGGTGAAAGCCTGACGTTTCCAATTATGTTTCTTTAATCCTTTTTATCCTTTGAATTATCAGTCTGATCATTAGGTTTTTGTGGTGGCCTGTTTTGTTGATTGTTACGCTGCTGATTTGGATTGCGCCGCTGCTGCTGATTATTATTACCTTGCTGCTGACCGCCTTTCTGTTGCCTGTTTTCATTTCCTCCCTGCTGGCGGCCCCGCTGCTCACCTGCCTGTCCTGGCCGGTTTCCCTGTTGTTGGTTTCTCTGTTCACCAGCTTGCCTGTTTCTCTGCTGCTGATTTCTTTGATCTCCACCCTGCCGGTTTCCCAGTTGCTGATTTCTTTGCTCACCACCTTCCTGCCTGTTGCCCGGTTGTTGACCCTTTTCATTATCTCTTCTTTTACGGCTGGTTTTCTCCAGTGCTTTGAGGCTGATCTGCCCTACCACATCGGCGTAGGTCGGTTCCACTTCCACCGGTTTTTTGCTCACTACTTCCACTGGCTCCAGTTCATCTGGTTTTACACCCTGCCTGTTAAGTGTTTTTATTTTTTTAACCCTTTCAATGGTTAGCGGATAATGTTTTGTGCTTCCCGGCAATGTAAACCACATCAGGTTTCTGAAAATATCCTTCTTTACCAAATAGGCATTCCCTTTCGCTACTTCTATAGAATCACAGTCATCCGGAAAGTGCTGCAGGGCATCTAAATAAGTATCCAGTTCATAATTCAGGCAACACTTCAGGCGGCCACATTGACCACTCAACTTTGCCTGATTAATGCTCAGGTTTTGATAACGGGCTGCATTGGTATTTACACTCTTAAAATCGGTTAACCAGGTACTGCAGCAAAGCTCTCTTCCACAACTTCCGATGCCGCCTACTTTTCCAGCTTCCTGGCGGGCACCAATCTGGCGCATTTCTACTTTTACTTTAAACTCACCGGCGTAAATTTTTATCAGTTCCCTGAAATCCACTCTGTCGTCTGCAATGTAAAAGAATGTTGCCTTACGGCCATCGGCCTGTATCTCCACTTCAGCCACCTTCATATCCAGGTTCAGTTGTTTTGCAATGGCCCGGCTGCGGATCATTACATCTTTTTCCCTGGCCTTGGTTTCTTTTAATTTATTCAAGTCGTTATCATTTGCCCGGCGAAGGATTTTTTTCATTTCCGGGTTTTCTTCTTTGATGTTGTTTTTCTTTATCTGCAGGCGAACCAATTCTCCGGTGAGATTTACGCTGCCCACATCAAACCCATTCACACCTTCCACAGCAATCATGTCGCCTTTTTCAAAAAAATAATTGGTGCTGTTCCTGAAATAATCCTTCCTGCTGCCATTATTAAAACTGACTTCCACAATCTTACAGGAGCTCTCGGGATCACTGAAAGGCAGATTGGCCAGCCAGTCAAAAACATTCATACGGTTGCAACTTCCACTGGCACAACTACCATGACTTTTACAACCTCCCGGTGCAGCGCTACCTGTTCCACAACTTCCACATGCCATATTTTGTAATTAATTGATCGTTGATAATTAGTTATGTCATAAAGGCCTTGCTACAGTAAGTTTTTTATTGCTGCTGCAGGCAGATTACATAGATGATTGATGGAGGAATTTTTGGTGGGCCGGGCGGTGGTACTACTATGATACTTCATTGGCGTCGCACTCTTTTACTGTATATCTTTACTGAACGATCATTTTATTGTAAGACGCTGCTGCTAACAGCATTGCCGTACAAGTGAGTGACACAACGATGCTGAATATTGTTGAAAAAGCCGGTTACAAAATTATTGGCAAACAACAAAAAGTAACAAGTTGCCCTGAACCTATCCCTTCAAAAAACACTTTCCTCAATTAACCAAAATTAGGGAATTGTTACTAATAATGTGATATAACTTAATGGTGAGGGCCTGGAAGAGCATTTTTGCGTTGGCGTTGCGTTCTACAAAATAGCTGGCTTTGTCCAGTTCGGTAATAATGGCTTCCTGCTGGCCGATTCCACAGAGTTTATTAAGTCTCCTTGCAAAATCCAGTTCATTATCAGATACCTGCTGTTCCGCAACAGCGCCCATTACACCCACCCTGATGGCAGTTTCCAGCAAATGAGTGAAGTATTTTAAAAATTGCTTTTGTTTTTCCCTTCCATGGCGGCTCATTTCCTCCACCCATTTCACCTGTCCGCCTGTATTCCGTTTTACAATTAAGTTCAGCCATTCTCTTAGCACCGCCTGCCAGTCATCGTCTTCATGCTGTAACAAGTGCTGGGCTTCCCGGTAATTACCTTCGCTGAGAGCAGCTATCTGCCGGGCTTTATCTATCTTAACCCCGGCATTCAGTTCCAGTGCCACTTCTATTTCAGTGTTGGTAAGTAAAGGAATTTTTACCAATTGGGTTCTTGATAAAATAGTGGGTAATATCTGCTCTTCGTTTTCAGCAACCAATACAAACAATGTATTGGGTGGTGGTTCTTCAATTAACTTCAATAGTTTATTTCCATTCTTACTCAGGTATTCCGGCATCCAGATGATGAGAATCTTGTATTCGCTCTCAAAACTTTTTAGACTTATTTTCCGGTTAATATCATTACATTCTTCCGCCGTGATGTTTCCCTGCTTATTTTCTGCACCAATAAATTGCAGCCAGTCGTACACATTTCCGTATGATTGTATAGAAATAAATTCTCTCCATTCTTTGATATAATCCGTACTTAAAGGCTTATCACCAGATTTTTTTGGAATAACCGGGTAAGTAAAATGAATATCGGGATGAATTAATTGGGTTGCTTTTTGGCAGGCTGGGCAGTTGCCGCACGAATCGCCCCCATCCCCTAAAGGGTGGGTAATAACAGGCACCTCGCCAAATAGTGATGGACCCTGATCAACAGTTTTTTTACCATTTACTTTTTCGCAAACAATATACTGGGCAAAAGCCATGGCGAGGGATAAAGCGCCGCTACCTTCTTTGCCTAAAAAAAGCAAGGCATGACTAAGCCTGTTTTGCTGCACCATTTGCACCAGGTGTTCTTTTGTTTCTTTTTGGCCGATGATAGATTGGAATTGCATAGTGGCAAAGATAAGAGAGGGAGGGAGGAAATACAATCAACTTTCAACAGCCAGCTTGATTTTTATTTTGGCTTTGTCAATGTACTCAAGCAGACGGCCAAAGCTTACAGATTTATAATTGTCTGCTTCATAACGCTGTAACTGCTGTTCTTTTATACCAAGGATTTCGGCAAATTGTTTTTGAGTAAAGCCCCTTGTTATTTTGTGTTCTATTAAAACCTGCGGTAACTGGATTAACGATAATTGTTTTTTTAGAGGGGCTTTTTTTTCTTTAAGGCTTTCGTATTCTTTTATTTCATCTTTGATGGAATTTTTAAACATCATAAGCGAAGTAAGTGCGCCTTCTTCTTTTGAACCTGGAGAGACTTTTGATTTTTTTGCAGCGATGTTTCTATCCATTTCTGCCAGTCGGTTTTTTGAAATTCTGTATTGTTTTTCGTTCTTTATCATGATATTCTTCCAGTGAAATTAAGTTTTACAATTCCTTTCGGATTATTATTTCTGTCATATTGAAATATCCGGAGTATATCATCTTCAAAGGCATTATATGCATAGAATTCACAGCCATATTTTTGTTTCTGAATTTTTGAGCCATTCTTTACATTCACAAACTCAGGGTGCTCTTTTATAAATTTCTCCCATTTCATGTAGGTATTATCATAACAAACGTCAATATCAGCAGGTAAAACTTTGTTTGTTACAAAACTTCCATTGATGCAGGCTTCTTTACAGCCATATTCAATCAGAAGATTTAAGCCCTGTTTTAAACCATCAAGTAAACTTAATCTGTGTTTATTAATGCCGAATCTTTCTGTTAATTCATTCCAGGTTGTATAATGCACACCCGGAGAAAGTAATCCTGATTTTTCTAAAAATGGTATCATATCTTTTCAAGTTTAATTAAAACAAAACACTTCCTATCACTATAAATTAAAGTGACAGGCTTGTAACATAATAGGAATATATGTGGTGTTTTGTTTTCTTGACTTAAAAAGTCGGGTATCAAATCAGTATTATAAAAATAAATAAAAAAAAGAACACAACAAAATAATTGTGTTCTTTTTTTTAAATATTTATTCAATTTACAATTTGGAAAGCAGTTCATCACTCATTGGTGTCACTTTGCTATCGAAGTAGTATAACAGCTTCCCATTTTCATCCAACAAAAATTTATTAAAGTTCCATTTGATCTCTGCATCCAGCACACCATTTTCACTTTTATTACAAAGCCATTTGTAAATAGGTGCAATATCATCGCCTTTTACAGAAATTTTTGCAGCCATGGGAAAAGTAACACCAAAGTTCTTTTTACAAAATTCTATTATCTGGCTGTTGGTACCCGGTTCCTGTCCGCCAAAATTATTGGCAGGAAAACCAACGATGACCAATTTTCCACCCATCTTTTTGTATAATGCTTCCAGTCCTTCGTATTGTGGTGTATAGCCGCATTTTGAAGCTGTGTTCACAATCAATATCTTTTTTCCTTTGAACGAAGCAAAGTCAATAGTGCCGCCGTCTAATGCTTCTACTTTAAAATCATAAATAGATTTTTGAGCAACCGGATCGGTAGTTGCTGTGCTGTTGCTGATTGCTGTATTGTTTGTTCCCGCTGCACATGAAAGTATGGTGGCGGTGATCATTAACATCTTTATCATAATTAA
This sequence comes from Chitinophagaceae bacterium, assembly GCA_043759175.1. Lineage (GTDB taxonomy): Bacteria > Bacteroidota > Bacteroidia > Chitinophagales > Chitinophagaceae > Ferruginibacter. The sequence continues at coordinate 19,710 of JAYVLZ010000290.1, forward strand.
TTTTTTTACTTAACAGTGAAAAATATATTTTGTTTAAAATACAAATTTATTGCTTTTCATAGCAGCCTAAATCAGGCAGGTCATTATTTCTTTCTTTACCATCCAGGTCTTTTAAATAACTGTTCATGATTCCTTTATCTAACCCCGGAGCATCCATATTGCTAATATGAAAGTTGAATAATCTTTTTGATACATCAATACTGTCAAACATCGGATTCATATTTTTTATACAATCTGTTATAACGGAATTTGCAGGATCATTGGTTGCTTTGTAGAGACAATGATCAAAAACAACATTAAAAGGTTCTGTTCCCTGTTTTTCGATCACTACTTCATTTTCTACCAAGTTGCCTTCTTCTCCCCAAAAAATACAATTCTCAAAAACTGCATTTAGTCCGGTTGAGACATTGCTCCCATTCATCATTGCAAAATTATTTGCTGATAGTACAGGGTTCTTATGGTTTACATAAGTGGAATAGGAAGCCACCGTACAATTAATCAATTTATAATCGCCACCTAAAATAATACTGATATTGCTGCCACAGTTTGAAATTAAACTGTTGTTGATATCAAAACTACTGTTTACAAATAACAATCCTGCGTCATAAGCATTATCAACAATGCACTGTTGCATGGTAATTTTTGGCCTGTTATTGCTGGCCAAATATTCTGATACTACTCCCCTGTAAGCATTTTTGATCACTGTAAAATT
>JAYVLZ010000291.1:0-22160 GCA_043759175.1 Chitinophagaceae bacterium
ACGCTTAAATTTCAATTCTTCGATAAAAACATTGCACATTCTTATGCGGCGTGAAGTATAATAATGTATGATATAATAACATATTGTCCGTTTTATTTTCTGTAAATTGAAGAATTTCTTCTACTTTTTTTCTGTTTTTTTTGTTTTCTTTTAATCCAAAATCTATAAACTTTTTGAACATTGCGTTTAGCCAAAGCCTTAGTATCTGTTAAAAAATAACCGATACAATCATGGACTAATTTTATAATTCCAGTTACCGCTAAATTCCTTGTTTGTCAGATTGATTTTTTTCAATTCTTCATCATCTACTTTTATAAGGTCTTGCAGGGCTGCTTTCCCCGGCGGCAGACCTTATAGGTGTGGGCTTAGCTGCATCTTATTTGCCCATCCATTTTTTAAAGCCCGTCACTTTTTCCCTGCTTACCAGTGCTTCTTTATCCACGGCAGGTTTAAGCGCCAGGATGAGGCGGTTGCCAAAGTAGTCATCAATTTTATCAATGGCATTGATGGATACATAAAAAGACCGGCTGATACGGAAATATCTATCGGGGTCCAGCATGTCTTCAAGTTCATCCATGGTATAGTCCACCACAAATTTTTTATTATCAGTTGTTTTGAAAAAATTCAATCTTCCATCACTGTAGAAATAGCCAATCTCCTCCACCTCTATGCTCACTAATTTTTGTGCATGCTTTACTAAAAAACGTTTCCGGTATTCTTTGGGCTGCAATTTTTGCTGCAGTTGTTTTACCAGTATATCAAGGTTCATCTCAGGTCTGGCTTCTTCTTTCAATCTCCTGAATTTATTAAGGGCTGTTTCCAGTTCTTCTTTCTGGATAGGTTTTAATAAATAATCAACGCTGTTTACTTTAAATGCTTTTAACGCATATTCATCATACGAGGTGGTGAATATCACCGGGCACTTTACTTCCGCCAGGTTAAATATTTCAAAACTTTGCCCGTCACACAGTTCGATATCCATCAGTATCAGGTCTGGTGATGGGTTTTGCTGCAGCCACTCCACGGTACTTTTGATGCTGTCTGTAGCACCCAATATTTCAGCGGTAGCATCTACAGCTGCCAATGTTTTCTGCAGTTTTTTTACTGCCAGTTCTTCGTCTTCAACAATTAAGATTTTCATACCCTGTTCCCTAAAGGGAATTTAAATTTTATAAATATTTTTCCTGTTTCATAAAAGTACAAAGGTTGAACGGAACCTTTCGTTCTTCAGGATACACCCTGCCATTAAAAATTCAATCAGGGCGTGCTGCCGGTTAAAACAAATAAAAAACTTTTCGCTCTCCATAAAAAAAAGAAACAAGAACTTTCTTACTCTTAGTTCACCCTTTAAGGCAATATCATTTAGTTAAGAATATCGAACAGGAAACAAGGAGTTCAGCATCAAGAATTTTCTTCACTTCCAACGTTCGAAATTCCTTGTTCCCCTGTTCATTATTTAATTAATCAAACTTAACTAAACTACATTCCCCCTTAGGGGATAGGGATAGCTTTCCATATCAACGGCAGTACTACTGTAAAATTTTTTTCATCCTCCATTACCTGGAAACCCGGCTGCTTCAGCAACTCATATTTAGACCGGATATTTTCCAATCCTACTTTATTACCCGGTGCCTTCACCGTTCGGCGCTGCAGGTTATTGTTTACTACTAATTTATTACCTGCAGTAGTAAAAATATCAATCACCAGTGGTGTGTTTTTAGACAATGCATTGTGCTTTACAACATTTTCTACCAGCAGCTGCAGTGTCATTGAAGGCAGTAAGTAAGAAGCATACTGCCGGTCTATTTCCATGTTTAGCTGAACCGCTTCTCCATGCCTTGTCTGCAGCAATCTAAAATAGGATTGTATGAATTTAATTTCATTATCCAGCATACTTATACTCTCCACATTATTTCGCAGCAGGTAGCGGTACACTTTACTGAGTTCATCTAAAAACTGTTCTGCCTTTTGTTTGTCAACACTTATAAGGGATGACAGTGTGTTAAAACAGTTAAACAGGAAATGTGGGTTTACCTGGCTTTTGAGCGTATCAAATTCATCCTGCTCAGATAAGAACTGCAAGGTTTCTTTTTCTGTTTTACTTTCCTTGTATTTTGATAATGCAAAATCCGCTTCAAATAATGTTTCAAAAATCAGGTTTACTGCAAAGCCAACAAGCAACCCTTTTATTATATCCGTTTGCTGCCATTGGTAGCTGAGGATATGAAAATAATCGTACACAAAAAATATCACCACCACACTGGGACTCATGATAAAGAAAATTACCATTGCTTTCCAGAAAATTCTTTGGCTGCTTTGAGTTAGTTCCGGGAATTTTTTTTCGATATAATCTTCGTACACGGCATGGGCATACCAGGAACCTGTGCCCATAATAAATATCAAAGGAAAAGAAATCAGCCACACCCGGATATCTGTCCAGAACTGATTTTTATAAATAATTAGGTTTAGCACCACATCTATCAACGGCATTGAAAGTAAAAAAGCCTGCAGCTTATGTTTTGGCGGTTTAAAAAATTTCATACCACTGCCTCCTTTTTGTTTGATATCAATGGCAATTGTATAAGCCGTTGCGTTGCCGTATCTGTTATCATTACTTTTTGTTCAATCAGCAATTCATATTTGTTTACCAGGTTATCCAGTTCCGCTTCTGTGTCCAAATCTGCTGTCATTTGTTTTGGCTGCAGGGTATTGGTCACTTCCAGCAGGCCGTTTCCTTTGGCTGTTATATTGATTTGGAGGGGACAGCTTTTGCTAATGGTATTTTGTGTGATGGCATTTTCAATGATGGTTTGCAGCGATAAGGGAGGCAGCGTTTTTTTTCCTTCTGCTTCATCGATATCAAGCCGCAACTGCAAACCATCTCCATATCTTGCTTTTAGCAGGTAAGTATACGATGTTACAAATTTCAATTCTGTATCCAGTGTTACCAGTTGTTCATCATCATTACGAAGCATGTAGCGGTACACCTTGCTCATTTCATCCAGGAATTTTTCTGCCTCTTGTTCATCTTCACTAATGAGGCTTGATAATGAATTTAAACTGTTGAACAAAAAATGTGGATTCACCTGGCTTTTTAAACCCTGCAGGCGGCTATGGCTGTATGCTTTTTTTAATTGTTCCATTTCTGCCTGGCTGGCTTTCCAGCATTCATAACGGTTAATACCTTCATGTAAAAATGTTAGAAATATATTTCCAATGCCCAAAACAAAATAGGCCCACACAAAACTATTTTCATCAAAATTGAATCTGAAAAAAGAGAGTTTTTCATATATCCGGAATAACAGCAGCAGAAACAAACCAGACATCAACAGGAAAGTAATGATCATAAATGAAAGCCGCCTGGTTACCTGGTGTTGTAATGGAAAACGGTTTTTTAACAATACGGCAATACCTCCGCATAAAATAAAATAAAAAGCATAGGCGCTGGCCGTAAGTAATGTAGCTACTAAAAAAACAGCGATGCCACTGAAGTACCGCATACCAAAAGCCACACTATTGGTAACTAAGGTATAAGGCAACAAAGTGATTGCCAGTACCACATAATCCTTACTTGTATATTTTGGCAGTGATATTTTCACAATTGTAAAATAGTAACTTTTTTACACATCCTTAATAGCCGCTGCAGTAATTGCCGCCTCCCCTGAATGAATTGAGTAAACCGCTGTATGAAATGTATGGGGTACAATGAATCCGAAAGTGTTTGGATATTTTAATCCGGCCCAGTAAGTCTCAATTTTTTAATATCATATTTCCTGTATATCTGAAAATACCGGGAGGGGTGTTAAAAAATTACGTCTTAATAATATAAGTAAACTGTGCAGCCAATTTTATATGGCCCTGGTGGTAACCTCTAAACGATTGTTATCAGGATCCAATGTTTCAAACTCATAATAACCATCTCCTGTTCTTCGTGGTCCGCTTAGAATGGGAAAACCACCCTGTTGTAATTCTTTCGCTTTGGCATCTACCTCTTCCATCCGGGCAACTTCAAAGGCTAAATGAATGATGCCTTTGTGCTGCGCCTTAATGCTGTCATTCATATTAACAGGTATCCCAGGCATGCTCATGATCTCCAGCCTTGCACCAGACTCAAAACTCAAAAAGTAACTTTCAAAATTTTTATTAGGATTGATATATTTATTATTTGAAACGGCCTGAAAATATTTTATATAATATTCTTTCAGGCGTTCCAGGTGATCTGTCCAGATGGCAACATGTTCCAGTATCATAATTATTTCAGTAATTTTTTGTGAGGAATGAAATAAAAACAAGCTACTTATTTTATTTTATTTTTTTACTGAATTGATATTTTAGCCCCAGTGCTTTTGTCAATGTCCAGAATAAATTTAAAACTTCCTGTTGGTTTGTGCAGGCATATTAAATGATAAAAAGAGAAAGATGAAAAGATGTTACCTGTGCTATTTTTACCTGAACATTTTTCATCTTTCCTTTTTGATTCAATAATAATTAGGGCAAACTGCTAAACGATTTAATTGGTGGTTCCACATTTTTAATTGGCCTGGTAGATTTTAAGAAAGTAAAAATGGCTTTTACATCCTCTTCCCTCATATGCCTGTATTGTTGCCACGGCATTGGCGGCATCAATGGACGGGTGCCTTCCAGTCCTTTCCATTTTCCCTCTGTAAAAGCTTTTTTAAACTGACTGTAACTCCAGTTGCCAATACCCGTTTCATCACTGGTGATGTTGGCAGTAAAGGACGCTCCCCATAAACCGGCCCATCCGGTCAATTCAGAATTTACCAATGCCCAACCCTGTTTGATAACGTTGGTGTCCACTTTTGGAAATGGCACGGAAGAACGATAGCCGGAAAGCCTCAGGCTCATATCAGGCTCTGGCCCCATTGGCCCCATTTTTTTGGGTGTATGACAATCATCGCATCCTGCGATGGTTACCAGGTATTCGCCCCGTTTTACCAGGCTGTCCTGGCTGATGGTGGCTGACTTTTGTGTGTTGCCGCTGCTGTTTGTGCATGCAACAAGTGCTGTAATTGCAGCCGCAATAATGGCTGCAAAAAAGAATACTTTTTTTTGATTGATTAACATGGCTTTACTTTTTATTTAAATGAAATATAAAATTGGAATCACTGAGTCCCAGTGTTAGTTCTGCATTTTCAAAACCTTTTTCCCATTCAGCCCGGTACACCTGACTGGCTTTGTGGTGGGACAATGCCGCAGCACCAATAGCGGAAGCTGCTATTATAATGAGTGCTGTGGCCTGGAGAATATTTTTCATGACTTTATTTTTTTAGTGTTGAAACCGGATGCAAGATATTTTTGAAAACTCCGGTATGCAATGGTTGGCTGTATGAATTGGATGAAATGGAACATGAAGTGTGGTATTGCCTGATCTCATGATTGCTTCATATAATTGGTGTAATAATTTCTGCACACCAGAAACCGTTTCATCCTGTACTTTTTGTTTAATTATTTCCTGATATAAAATTTTGAAACCCACGATTTATCAATACTCCCAGGTATACCATGCCCGGCAGTTGGATGGGCTTTTATATCCACCAGCAACAAAAAATCTTCTGAAGGGATATCCTGGAAACTGATCTTTTCCCAAAGCCAGGTACCTGAATAAACAGTGCTCAGTTCCTTGGGAGGTACTGCAGATTCCTTAATAACTCCCTTTTTTATTTCCCTGCAGTTACCTTTTGTTGCCGTGGTAACGAAACAATTTTTACCTGTTTCATTTTTTGTGAACATCACGTTTCCTTGCACCGCTGTTTCAGTTTGTACCTGCTCCAGCGTATTAATTTTTGAAAAGACAAAATCAAAAGTTCCATGATTTTTAAATTGCGCCTGTGTTATTATGGGTTTACAATTTTCTAACGGTTCCGCTTTTTTATATCCAGCCGCAGCAGTAATGGATGCAGACCAGTGGAAATTATTACCCGTAATAACAGCAGACGGTATAATTGATGCAACCGGCAACCTGTGTAATGTTTTTTTTACTGCAAGAGAGCTAATGCCAATGGCACCAATAACAAGCAACAGTAATATTATCTTTTTCATTGTATAAATTTTAATTGTGAAAATCTGCTGCAAAATAGATTGCCGGGGAATGCAATAAAATGAGAATGTGTATAGGTTGTAATTAATGGAGCATGGATTGTATTTCCAATAACAGACGCTTAATTTTTAAACCCTCCACTGTATTATGAGAAGATTAGGTCAATCAGAAATATTGCCTGAAAAATATTTTGCAGCTTAAATGCCGGATTATTTTTGGTTCAACAAAGCCCAGTATTGCAAGCTGATGAATTGTCCATTTTTTATTTCGCTGTCTACCAGGGTACCTTCGTAATTGAAGTTTAATTTTTTTAGCAGCCTGGTACTGTCATCATTTCCTTCTTCCACCACTGCTTCTATCCGGTGTACATCCATTTCAGTAAATGCATGGCTGATAATGACCGGAACAGCTTCTGTCATTATTCCTCTGCCAAAATATGCAGGCAACAACCAATAACCAATCTCCATTTTCTTATGCTGATGGTTGCGGTAATTAAACCCACAGGCACCAATCATTTCAGCAGAGTTATCTTTAAAACATACTGCCCACCAAATACCTTTTTCATCTTTCAGCAGATCATCATAAAATTTCATCTGGGCAGTTGCTCCATCAAACGAGTGATAGGACACGCCATAGTATTTTATTACCAGCGGATCTGATAATCCTTTAAATACAACCTGCTGATCTGCCGGTATTATTTTACGCAGCAACAATCTTTTAGTCGTAAGTTCTGGAAATTGATTGAACATCATTTTATTCCTGGCACATAAATATAGCAAATCATAAAAAAACCGTCACCAATTTGAGGACGGTTTTTAAAACCTCAACCTGCCTGCAGGTCGTTTTTGCTGCATTATAAAATATCTATTGTAATTGATTGCTTTCTGTTTTTGATAATAAATACCTCGTCATAAAAATTCCACCTGCACCGGTATCATTCTGGCTAAGGGTTAAAGAGGTTACCTGGTCAAGCTTCCAGCCATTGCCTGTATATTCTTTTAATGTTTTCAGCAGCTTGTCTTCATTCTGTTTGATGTTCTTAAAATTGATACCCACGAGGCTGAATAAATTTTCCAGGTCTGCTTCTTTTTGTGATCCATCCGGGTTGGTGATGATCATCCTGGAACGGCCAATACCGCCTGCCAATACAGATTCCACAGTGGTGATTTGCATATACTGTTTTTCAGTTTTTATATCCTGTGCTTTTAATGAGCTGCTGATTGAAACAGCTGCAATCAGCAGTATAATTATTTTTTTCATGGTTAGTTTTTTTATTAACGGGTGTAAAATAACTTCAGCAAAGAATTTTTTCAAACCACAGGTTGGATGAATTGCAGAAAATGACAGATGAACCGGGCATTGCAAGTATTCCCGGGAATATTCTTTATTATTTATTCTTTATTCCGGCCTCTTTCTCCCGGATACATTTGATACACCAGATCGCTTTGCCAGAATTGTTTGGTATCAATATCCATCACGCTAAGTTTACCAGTGAAAGCAGCACCCGTATCCAGGTTCCACACATTGCAGCCCTGCATGGGAATGTCCACATCATAGTACAACGTGGGTGTATGGCCGATATAAATTTCATGGAAGAGTTTTAATCTTTTGGGAAACAAGATAGAGTCTTTTTTTATCCGCTGGTCCATGGTGATGGCCAATTCCCAGAGTGTTCTGTCCCAGCTAAAGTTGGAAGAATGAAATTCTTTTTGCGGACCATGCATCGAGGTAAAACCGGCATGAATAAATAAACGGTTCTGTTCATCAATGGAATAGTAAGGCATCTGTTCAAAGAAGTTAAGGTGCTGCATCCGGGTGGTGGCATGGGTGCTGGCATAACTGCTAATCGTCTCTTCGCCGCCATGTATTAACCAGGTACTGTCTGCTGCACCAGTGCGTAACCAATCTTCACACCATTCATCGTGGTTGCCTTTTATAAATATACATTCATTGCTGTCGTTTAGTTGAAGCATGTAATCCATTACCGCTGCAGATTCACTCCAGCCATCCACGAAATCACCGAGAAAGATTAATTTATCTGCTGTGGTTACAGCCGCTTTTTGAAACACTTGTTTCAATGCTTTCAGCCCGCCATGTATATCTCCTATTACTATCGTTCGTTTCATTCTTTAAAAAATGCTATTTGCTGCAAAGTAATTTTATTTGCCCGGACTAAATACGAAGAAAAATTGGTTGTTTTGTTTCTCAATATTAACCGCACTGGTCTTTCATGATAAGCTAATGTATATACAATACTTTCAAACTGAATTTGAACAGAAAAAGTTTTTTTCTTTTAATGTTAACTTAGGAACGGATGCATTCTTCAACGCCAGGTGGTATCCCAATTTTTGATTAATACTTTTCATAAAGCCCAGCGAATGCCGTTCTTTGTTCACCTTTCCGTCATTAACCGTTCTGCATCGCCAACAGGTGCACAATCATTCTGCGGACTGAATGTATCTTCACAAGTATCTCCACCAATTGTTACATAACGGCTATCTGCTGCAAAATATTTTCTTAAGATAATATTAGCTGCGTTTTTTTAATTACAGAATTTCCATGGTCAGTAAATGTTTCGGAATCATCTGTACCTGCCAGGAAACAATCAACATCTAAACCGCCTCTTGCTATTGCAGTTTTATAATAAGCTCCTTTTAGTAAAAAGGGTTGAGAAGCAATCAAGACATATACCCCATATATAAAATGTTGTTTGATCGGTGGTGTACGTACCTATCTTAATGCAACAAAGCAGTCAACTCTTTGTAATATTAAGACAACCGTTTGCATAATTTATCTATCTTTCAATTTGGTTAATTACATGAAAAATCATTTGCCTACCATAAAAGAAATAGCCAAGCAACTCAACATTTCCATTTCTACGGTGTCGAGGGCTTTGCATGATCATCCCAGCATTGGCCTTCGTACCAAAACAAGGGTGCAGGAACTGGCTAAACAATTGCAATACGAGCCCAATCAAACAGCCATTTTTTTTCAGCAGGGAAAAACATTCACCATCGGCGTTATACTGCCTGAGTTGAGTGAAGCATTTTTTTCCTCTGCTATCAGCGGAATAGAAGATGCAGCGCATAAATCAAATTATACTGTACTGATGGGTCAATCACATGACAATGTGGAGAAAGAAAAGCAACTGATTGACACGATGAAAAAACACCGGGTGGATGGGTTATTAATATCCATTGCAAAAAACACAGTGAACTACGAACACTTTGAAGCATTGCAGCGTTATAAGATTCCCATTGTATTTTTCGACCGCATTCCAAAAATTCCGAACATACATTACGTGGCCTGCAACATGATCAGCGGCACCCTGCAGGCAATTAATTTTTTATTCAAAAAAGGGCACCGCATTATCGGCATGATCAACGGGCCCGAAAAATTACCTGCGACCAAAGACCGGCTGGATGGCTACATACAAGCCATGACAAAAAGCAGGCTGAAATATGACCCTGCATTAGTGCTCAACTGCGACCTTACCAAAGAAAGTGTAAGCACTGCCACCGAAAAATTATTAACTGGCAAACGCAGGCCCACCGCCATTGTTACGTTCAATGATTATGTGGCACTGGATGCAGTGCAGCAGGCTCAAAAAATGAAACTGAAGATTAACAGGGATATTTGTTTTGTAAGTTATGCCAACCTGCCGCTCAGCAATTACACTGCTTTTCCGCCCATGGCATCAGTAGAACAATTTCCTTACCAGCAGGGACAAAAAGCTACCGAGACACTGATAGAATTGCTGCAGCAAAAATCAAATGAAGAAACGGACACTATCAATGCTACTTATTATAAAATAATTTTAGAATCGCAACTGGTGGTGCATAATGGAAAGTAATGCCTCATCCCTCTTATCCCCTCTCCAGGAGAGAAGGGACGGTACTTCAAACCAGCATTAAACATTATCGCTTCACATGATCATTGGTTCTTTAATCAACTATAACACCACTCTCTGCCACTTAGGAAACAGTCCAACATTTTGAACTCCTTCATAAGCCCCTCCTTTTGTGCCGCCTCAGGCGGGAGGGGAGGCTTTTAATTCCGCAACCGTTTGCACATCATTAAGCCGGGATCATTGTATAATTTCATGTATTAACAAGATTGAGCTGTATGGCGAAACATATTCTTAACGCTTACGGATTAACGGACAGCAAGGTGACTACAACACCCTTCGGTACCGGCCTTATTAATAATACATGGATCGTTACCAACGGCAACAGTAAATACATTTTACAACGCATCAATCACCACATTTTTAAACAACCCAGCGATATTGCTGCCAACATCCGCATGATCGGCGAATACCTTTCTGCCAACTACCCGGAGTATTTATTTGTGACTGCAGAAAAAACATTGCAGCTGCAGGATATTGTGTTTGAAGAAAGCGAAGGTTATTTCCGTTTATTTCCCTTTGTAAAAGGTTCTCATACCATTGATGTGGTGAGTACGCCTTCCCAGGCTTATGAAGCGGCCAAACAATTTGGGCGCTTTACCAAATTGCTTTCCGGTTTTCCTGCAGAACGGCTCCATATTACTTTACCCAATTTTCACAACCTGCCCCTCCGTTACCAGCAGTTTGAAACTGCTATCAGCACCGGCAACAAAGAAAGGATCAAAGCATCAGCAGGTTTGATCATTTTTTTAAAACAATACCGGGAAATTGTAACGGTAAGCGAAGGCATCCCCCATAATGCGGCCTTTAAAAAAAGAGTAACCCACCACGATACCAAGATCAGCAATGTACTCTTTGATGATGCTGATAAAGGACTTTGTGTGATTGACCTGGATACCGTAATGCCCGGCTATTTTATCAGTGATGTGGGTGATATGCTGCGTACTTACCTCTCTCCGGTAAGTGAAGAAGAAACTAACTTTTCAAAAATTAAAATACGGGAAGAATATTTTAAAGCCATTGCCGAAGGTTATTTAAGTGAAATGAATGAAGAGCTGAGTGCTGAAGAAAAAGCACATTTTGTATATGCCGGAAAGTTTATGATCTACATGCAGGCACTGCGTTTTTTAACTGACCATATTAATGACGATATTTATTACGGCTCCAAATATGAAGGACATAATTTTATGAGGGCGAAGAACCAGATGATTCTGCTGGAGCAGTTGATGGAGAAGGAAGCGGAGTTGAGCAGGATGATTGTTTCGTGATTAATTACTAAAGAAAATTTACTAACGGGTTATCACTTCTCAATTTGGCAGACAGTACCTGCTTTTTAAAGGAATAAAGTTAATCAAACAGCAAAGTAAAAAACTAATAAATATCACCCGTATCAAGGTCCAGTTGGTACGGTAAATACTCAATATTAAATTTTACTTTTTTGCTATGGGGTTTAATGGAGCCTATCAAAACACCATCCATCAGTATGCTGCTGGCTTTTATATACTTACTGCTTTTTATCTTTTTTGTGCCTCTCATATAAAAACTATTACCAACCCTGGTCAACATAAAAAAATTATCCGCAGACTTAATAAATACATTTTTACCATCGCAATAACCCCACACATTTCTTGTAAGACTCTCCTTTCCGATAGTGTCTTTTATATACAGTTCATCAGTCAGTGAAGCTTTTTGCACTGTAAAATCTGTGTACGCCGGATTGTTGTTTTTAAACTCTTTAAATGTTGAATACACTCCTCTTTTAAGTTCATTGGTTTTAAATACCGGGAGCTGGAACCTGTTGTTGTTGTATTTCTCCACTTCATCAGTGGTCATTTTTTTGGGTTGTGATGACAGGCTTTTGTTTTGAACACGGATAATTTTTTGCACCAGCATTTTAAAACAACTTTCAATCATTGCAGGGGCTGCATCCACCATATTTTTGTTGTCTGATACAAAGGTGGTGTCATAACTGAACAAAGGGTTGTAAACAGAATCTGTTTTCAGAAAACAGTCGGCCTTAAATAACAGGCCGCCTAACCATTTGCCACGCCTTAAATCATTTTCATCTTCTGATGGTTCTTCCCAATCGTACTGCCGGGTTATCCATAATTTTTTTATAAAGATCACCAGGTGCTTATTGGTATCACCCATGTTTTTCGTTGCCATTGGGTTATTGAAATATTGTTCAGCAATTATTTCAAAATTATCAATGGTATAATAATCGTATTTGTTCAACAGTATGGCATTGCTGTCTGGCCTTGCATCTTTTACCGTTATCCTGTTAAAAGGTATGCCTGCAATTACAGCCTTTCCGGGCAAGGGAAGTTCAATATGCTTTACTGGATAGTCTGAAAATTTAAAAATGTCTTTTTTGTCCTGTGCATTTACCTGCAGCCAGCACAGGAACACCCCAACACTGAAACAGTATTTGATGGATACCTGAGTGATGATGAGCAAATGGTTGTTTGTAACAGGCATAAAGAAAATTAAGGGTACTAATAATAGCAATCCGGTTAGGTATGCTGGCTGGTAAATGTAACGATTTTATGAAATTGAAACGCTATGCTGCTGCCATCGCAGAGTTGCCGGCATCATGAAAGAATAATGATAAAATGCAATTGCTGTCCTGAGTTTATAATTTTTTCTAAATACAGTAAGAAATAAATATTTTTTTTTATTTTTTTCTAATATACAATACCATTCCGCAGCGTTTGCTTTATTGAATCAATAATGATTAGATGTTGTGATGCAGTTTAACACTGTGAGTAAAAAATTCTACAATTGCCTAAAAAAACAACCATTTCCAAATATTAATCACAAATAAATTTCTATTTCGTATACAAAAACAGTTGGCATAAAGATTGAATTATATTTACTCACTTACATTTTACTCTGATGAACCACATACTGAAATCAATGTTGATATTGGCCGTAGTATTCCTATCCTGCAACCGTGCCGACAAGGCTGATAAAAAGATCAGCAACAGGAATTATTCCATCAACCTCAAAAATTCTTACAGCGATTTTTTCTTCGACAGCTCCAAACTGGCAGCTTACATTACCGAACACAAAGTGCCGGATTCTGCAGGCCAGCGCATGATAAGTTTTTACAACAACCGCAATTACCAGTATGCCTGGTTTGCCTCAGACGGACCTACTGAACAAGCCATGGGATTCTGGAACATGTACACTTATTACCTCACCAACGAAAAGGATAAAGCCATCGCAGATAAAGACCTGAACCAATCGATGCAAAGAGTAATGGCAGTAGATGAAGAAAATGACTGGAGCAGCAAGAATAAAAAACTGTTACCGCTGGAAATGAAACTGACAGAACACTTCATCCGCTTTTTTCTTGACAACACCCAAAAAGATTATCTAAGAAGAAAGGAGCTGGAAAAATTTATCCCGGCTGTAAAAACTGATGCCATTCATTTTGCAGATTCACTGGTAAATAAAAAGCAACAGGACGATCAGTATTTTGATGAAGTAAACAAACACTACAAAATACTAAAGCAATACCTGCAAAATTATCTTACAATTCACAAAGGCGGTGGGTGGCCGGTAGTAAGTGCCACTGCAAAAACACTGAATAAACACAAGCCTTCACCACAGGTGAATGTATTGAAGAAAAGGCTGCAACTGGGCGGTGATTATCCTGCAGGCGACAGCAGCCAAACATGGAACGGCAACCTTACAACAGCGCTGAAAAAATTCCAGGAAAGACATGGCTTTACTGCTGATGCTGTGCTCACAGATGAACAACTGAAACAAATGAACGTACCGGTAGCTTACCGCATCAAACAGTTGCTCATTAACCTGAGCCGTATGCGCCTGATGGTACAGGAGCCGGAAGGAAAATTTATTTATGTAAACATACCCGAGTACCAGTTGCATGTAACAGAAAAAGGAAATAAAATTTTTGATATGCCGGTGGTGGTAGGCAAACAGGGTAATAACACCAGAAGCTTTGCAGGTAATATGAACCAGGTAGTATTTGCGCCTTACTGGAATGTACCGATAGATATTATCAAAACTGAAATCAATCCCGGGGTGGAAGCCAATTCCAATTACCTTGAAGAACACAACATGGAAGTGAACGGCACTTTACCGGATGGATCACCGGCCATACGGCAGAAACCGGGAGCAGACAATGCACTGGGAAGGGTGAAATTTTTATTCCCTAACAGTTTTGATATTTATTTTCACGACACGCCTGCCAAATCTTTTTTTAGTAAAGATAAAAGAGCTTACAGCCATGGCTGCATCCGGTTGAGCGACCCTGTTAAGCTGGCGCAGTATATATTAAAAGATGAAAAAGGATGGAGCGATGATGCTGTGAATACTGCATTGAACAGCACTGAAGAAAAATATGTAAACCTCAAAGATCCCATTCCCGTACTGATCACTTACTATACTGCATGGGCGGATGATAAAGGGCTGCTGCATTTTGCAGAAGATATTTATGGGCATGATAGAGCGTTGACAGCAAAGATGTTTGTTAATTAGTGTAAGCACAAGGCAAGACAGCTAATTCAACTTTTTTTCTTTGCTCAGCAATGATGCCGGCAGTTTATTTTTTATGAAACACTACGGATAGCTGAGAAAGAAGATATAAACTTAAAAATGTTCATAAAAAAAGGCTCCCCATTTTTGTATCAGCTGAATACTTAAAGTAACTTTGGCAACTAAATAAATCATTATTTACAATGGCTACCGATAAAAAAAAGCAACAGGGCGCTTCTAAAAAAAAGACTAAAGCTGTATTGGTAATCCCACCTGCTCCGGGTGAAGTTCCTGTTGTAAAAATTCAAAAAAAAATAGGCATCGGGCTGCCTGTGGATGAAGAAACTTTCAGAACATTGAAAGAGAACGCTGCAAAATTATAATACCAGTTTTACAACATAACCCGAAAAGGATATACCAGTGCATCTTATAACAGCACTGTACCATACGAAATGTATGGTACAGTGCTGTTAAAATTTTAGTACCTCGTTCTTACAACATAAGTTCCCCAGTTGCCACCGCTTTCTGCATACTCCCCTATGGCTACTATAGAATTACCATCAGTGCCATCTCTTCCAATACCAAAGTAGTCGCCGTACCTGCCGCTGGTGTGTGCACTTTCACCGCTTTTAACCAATCTGCTATCTTCCAAATCGCCTGCTGCAGCGGTTGACCTTCTGCCCGTTATCCTGAGATTGGCAAATTCACTGGCACTGCTGCGGCCAAATATCATAAAGGCATTTTTGGCCAGATCAGTTTGAACAGCCGGGAAAAAATAATAGGATCCTTTTCGGCCATAAAAGTTTGACTGCACTACCGCAGATGTTGGCACATCAACTTCGTACCACTGGCAGGCGCAACGGGCCTCTGTATCACCAGCCCAACTGGCCTTGGTATTTTGTGCCGCCCATATTCTTTTGGTAGTGCCATTATGCTGATAAATTGCGTTCAGCAACCGGTTATCATTTGTATTAATAAGCGATGGACTGCCTTTTTGTTTTGCTGATGGCGGAATATCATAACTGCGGCAATTAACTGTTGTTTTACTGAGGGTTGGCGCACTGCCACTCCATAATGCCAGCGGGTTGGTAATAGTCCATAAGGTTAGTTTATTACTGGCGCCAAAATAATTGTTGATTAAATAGCCCGGGCCTGCAACATTACCTCTAAAATGGCAGCAGGGCTGCACAGTAAATGCATTGCTGCCATTGGAATCTTTCAAATTCCAGAAATCGTACCATCTTACAGGTGAACCGGAATACAATTCTGCTTTATTTAAAATACGCACTTTAGCATATTGAAACGAACCGGCGTTAAACATACTCATTCCAATGTAAACAGCCCTGGCATCAAAGCCCAGCATCGGGTAGTCCATCCAGTTGGATGTTGGTGTGCTGCCATTTAGCGAAGCATCCAGTGCCCATACCCACCAGGCCCCCATCGGGTCTTCTGTTTTTGATACTGCTACACCACACCAGCTTCTTGCCGGGCTGTTTTGCGTTGCAGCCACTATCATCACATAGCGTTTGTTATAATGGTCCCAAATAATACGGGGATCAAAAATTTTAATCCCGGTTGTATTGGGTAATACCGGAGAAAAGAAAGGGCCATAAGGATTACGCCGTAACAATGTACCTGTTTTACTATAAATTCTGAATTCACTGTTAACGCAGGCTATCACTTCATTTATGCCTGAAGCCGCCACACAATCCGGTGGAACCCACCCTGTGGAAGGGATTGCTTCAAAGCCTGAGGTTACACCCGGTGCAGCAACTGAAGGTGCGGCAGCAAGCGGATCATCTTCAGGGAGGTCATATCCTTCGGCAGTGGAGGATGTTTCATTATCTGTATCAGCCTCACTTCCATCCGCAGCAGCTAAAGCCATCAGTGATGTTTTATCGGGTATGGCTGCCTGTGCCTGCAACTTTTTGAATTCTTCAGGGCTTACAGGATACTTGTTTGATTTCCAGGATGGTTTTTTAACGTCGCTGTTAATAAGGCAATTTTGCATTTCGGGTGTTAATACCATCGGGTCATAGGAAGCAGCATCCAATGCTTCTTTTGCTGATGCACCGGAATACTTAGGATCATGCATATTTGCTTTGAGTACAACTTTCTTTTTTACTGTTGTTTTCTTTTGGGTTGTTTTTTTGATGGTGGCCATAAAATTAAAATTTATGCCTGTTAAGGCTGATTAAAAAATAGATTACTTATTTTTTATAGCTCTTGTAATTTGATGAGGTAATACATACAATGATATCCGGCTGACTTATCGTTAACTGTAATTTTTTTTGCTTTAGAAAGATAAAAATAGCTGCACCAGTCTTTATTCATTTTTCCATAGCCCATTATCAAAAATGTTATTGTTTTTAAAACAACAGCAAATGAATTTCATAATAAAACCCAATTACGCCACAGCATATCACATTTGCTTTGTATGCAAACTGATAAATGCGTAAACTAACTCCTGTGATTTAAAAAATAAGTTACCCCAGTATAAAATAATAAGAAAGGTACTTTGGCAAGGCTAATAAATTTACCGGCAGTTTTCCGGCTGATTATAAAATAGTACCGGCAGTAAAAGTAAAAGCAATTTTTGCAAAATGCAATACCAGCAAGCGGTATTTTTAAAATTATTTTTTAATGGTATTTATCTTGTGTGCCCGGGGAGGTTGTATTGAAAAAATATCCGTTCTGTATTATCTGCAGCATCGGAGAAAGTAACAGCAGGTGCCTGTATTTCCGTGTTACATTTTAAAAGAAACTCCACTTTAGAAAATTAATGGTTGAAACATTGCTACGAAGCAGTTCCTTCATTTAGAAAATTCCCCAAAGTGCCAGAGTATGCCCGATGGGTCGTGGAGAAAACATTCCCTGCCCCAGTCGTAGGTGCGGATGGGTGTTAGCTTTACTCCTTTATATTTAGCGGTGAGGTTCAAAGCCTGCAAGTCGTTCCAATGCTTGTCAACATCTTCCACTTCTAAAAAAACCATAGTGTTGTCTATCCAATCTTTTACATATGCATCCTGTAAATAAAATGCCAATGCTCCCATTTTGAATACAGACATATTGGGAAATAAAACGGTTTCCTCAAAACCTAAATCACGATAGAAGCTTCTTGATGTTTCAAAATTTTCAGCGCCGATGAATGGACGGATGGAGATGGCTTTATGTTGCATTGTTATTGTTTTAAAATTGCGATTTTGAAGGTAGATAAATTTTCGTAGTTGTGGAAGCCAGGTTTGCCATCAGCAAGAGCGGAAACCATCAACAGCTCATTTGACCAACACAAAAGACCGGGATAAAAAACGATGTTCCATCCCGGTTAAAATAATATTCCAACTATACCCTCAGCACAAAACCGTTACCCGTAAAAAAGTGGCAGCAATAGCAGTGGTATCAGCCGTAGTGCTTTTGTTTTGACTGTTAAACAAAGCTTCTAATTCATGCTGCAGTTCATCCGCCTTACCATTTTTTTCTGCTGCTTCAAAAGCATTCATAGTGGGACCATAATAGTTTTTGAAAGTCTGCACAAGTGTGGAAGGAGCATATGGTGCGTTGAATGTAAAAGTATCTCTCACAAAAGAAATGCTTTCTTTCGCCACACCTGCTTTGCTAAAACGTTCGGTTACATGATCCTCCACCCCCCACAGCATCGGACTGATAAAACCTTCTGGTGGCGGTGCTGTATAAGCAGCACTGATCTTTAATATTTGTGCCACCAGTGTGGGATCTCCCGGTATCCAGTTACCCATTACAATGCGGCCTCCCTTACGGGTAACACGTACCATTTCTTTTGCTACATCAAATGGCCTGGGGGCAAACATGGCACCAAAGATGCTTACCACCAGATCAAAACTTTCATCTTCCAGTTCTTTTAAATTGCTTGCATCACCTTCTTTGAAAGTGCAATTGTTAAGCCCTTCATTTTTTGCCCGGCGGTTTCCTGCTTCCACCAGGTTGCTGGCAATATCAACACCAGTAACATTGGCGCCGAGTTTTGCGGCTGGTATGGCAGTAGTGCCGTCACCGCAACCGAGGTCAAGTATATTCATACTTTTTGTAACTCCGATTGCAGTTACCAGGGATTCACCACTTTTTCTCATGGTGTCTGCAATCCGGGTGAAATCACCCTTTTCCCATAATGCCTTGTTTGGATTGATGGCAACCCCGGCAACTTCGTTCTTTTGCTGTAATGTGATGTTTGGATTCATTGTATTTTATTTTTTTTATGAATAAATTAAAAAATTGATATCCCGTGCTGCTGCCTGCCCTTTCAAAATACATTCAGCAGTTCATCCTAACCTGTAGTTTTTTGTGGCCGGCATTTCACTGTTGTCGGTGCTGCATACGGTTTAATTACAGTACAAAATTAGTGCCTGTAAAAAACTTATTGTTGCTGTAGAGTCCAGAGATTTTGCTGAGCGGTTCAGGATACAGGATGTTTCACTGCTGCAGGGGAGATACCAAAGCGTAGTTTAAAAGCATGACTGAAATGAGAGAGGTTTTCAAAGCCGCTTTCAAATGCAGCTTCGCTTACAGTTTTATCCCGGTTGCCCAGCAGGAACATGGCATGCTGCAATCGTTTTACCTGCAGCCATTTGCCCGGTGTGTTGCTGAATTGTTTTTGAAAATCCCGCTTAAAGGCAGAGAGACTGCGGTTACTCAGCAGGGCATACTGCTCCAGTTTCAGGTTAAAGCAGTAGTTGTCGTTCATCACCCTTTCCAGTGAAACAGATTGTGGTTCATTCATCAGGGAACAGAAATAAGACAATGCCTCCACGTTCTTCGGGTTGTCAGCAATATTTAAAATAAGCTCCCTGAATTTTAATTCCAGCAGGGCCTTATCGGGTTCTGTAGTGCTGCTGAAATAAGCATACATTGAAACAAAAAATGATTTAAGTATTTCCGTGCTGTTAAGGGTAATTACTGGAGCATAATGTTGGTTGGTTTTAGCAATGGGGGACGACCTGTTTTTTAATGTATCACAAATAAATGCATCGGGTATAAAAAAAAGCACCACGCAAAAACTGATATCAAAAAACTGTTCAAGATTAGTAGTGCCCTTTCTTACCAGCACACAGCTTCCTTCGCCAATCTCATAGGAACCGTGAGCAGTATGCCAGATCTTTTTTCCTTCCAGTACATAAAAAATATAATTCTCATGACCCCACAGATCAGCAAAGCGGTTCTTCATTAACCGGGCTTCGGGTGGACAGTTGAAAATGGTGATCAGAGATTCACCACAGCTAAACTGGCGGCAATACTGCGGATACTGCAATACTTTTTCCTGGAAATTAACCATGATGCTTTTTTGGAATCATAAATTTAGTGATTTAAGGCTGTTGTTGGTATGCTGAAGTGACCGGGAATTCCACCAGCGGCGTTAAAATATTTTACCCGGCCTTATCATAAGCTGATCATGGTTTTGGCGGCGCTCACTTTATTAAACTAACGGTTGGAAGATTAAGGAAAATTGTCAGCAACTTCTCTTTTCGATGGCCATTCCAGCTTATTTATTCTGTTTGGCAAAACGAAAGTAAAACATATTATTTGCTCCTTGCTTAAATAAGGCCACTCTGAGTACTTTTCAACAAGCACTGAACTTTGAATATTGGCAAACGCACTGAAAAATTTTTCGCAATAAATAGTATCTTCATAACTGCTACGCAATATTTAAAACGTCAAAAACTTCTTTCATTATGATGATTTATAAAAAAATTTTATGTTTTTTTATTTTGAATGTTAGCTTAATACTTGGCACCAATGCTCAAAATAATGATGGTAAGGTTCGTATTATTATGATTGGTGCCCACCCCGATGATTGTGACGTACAGGGAGGCGGTACCGCCATCCTGTACGCAAAAATGGGCTATGCAGTAAAATTTGTTTCGGTAACAAATGGTGATGCTGGTCACCAGACAATGAAGGGAGAAGCGCTTGCTAAAAGAAGATATGCCGAAGCACAGGAGGCGGGAAAAAGATATGGTGTAACCTATGATGTTTTAGATAATCATGATGGACAATTAATGCCTACACTGGAAGTGCGGTTTCAGATAATTAAAAAGATACGTGAATGGGATGCTGATATTGTGATTGCACCAAGGCCCAATGACTATCACCCCGATCACCGTTATACCGGCGTACTTGTTCAGGATGCGGCTTATATGGTTGCTGTACCTGATATAGTTCCTGAAACACCAGCATTAAAAAAGAACCCTGTGTTTTTATATTTCCAGGATAATTTTCAACGTCCTAATCCTTTCAGGCCGGATGTTGCTATAGACATCACCCCTGTCTACGGGCAAAAGGTTCATGCACTGGCCGCTCACGAATCGCAGGTGTATGAATGGTTGCCATGGATAGGCCATTATTCTGAGAAGATGCCTGCCAATAAAAGTGAACGTGAAAAGTGGATTGCCGGTATTTGGGCTGTTCCTATAACTCCTGCGGTAAGAACCTCTCTTGAAAAATGGTATGGAAAAGAAAAGGCTGCACAGGTAAAACATGCAGAGGCTTTCGAAATTTGTGAATATGGCGAACAGCCAAATGATGAAGAAATAAAGCGTTTATTCCCGATGCTGGGAAAGTAATAGTCATAAATTATTTTGCTCAAAAAGTCTGGATATGTTTAAAAAATCTAAACATAGGTTGGATCTTTTTAATGGCTTTATTAATTTTATAACTATTCAATTCCAAAAGTAGCGATTAGATGTAAAGCGATTAAAACGTTTTTACCATTCTTGTTGGAGGTATTAATAACAGATTGAAGGATGGCAAATATGTTTGCGTTTTCAAGTATTTTAAACAGCCCTGATATTTTTTGTTTTCCCTTAATATTCCAAATTGCCAGCAACATCTCTTTGCGATGGCTTGGGTGTGAGCAAGGACGTTGCGCCTGGAATTGAACGCCCAACCTTTTTGTAAGAGTGGGCTTTGTAATTGCAGGCAGCTTTTACTGAATGGGGCAACGTCCTTGCTCCGTTTATTGCCCGGCAAAGACGTTGCTTGGAATCTTATAATTTAAAGAGTGGCTGTTTTGGATGGGAGATGTTGCAGGGAATAGATGATTTGGAAATATTACTTGAATAGATAATCGGTAAGAGTAAAATAAATTGCCAGCAACGTCCTGCGATGGCTTGGGTGTGAGCAAGGACGTTGCGCCTGGAATTGAGCGTCCAACCTTTTTGTAAGAGTGGGCTTTGTAATTGCAGGCAGCTGTACTGAATGGCGCAACGTCCTTGCTCCGCTCATTGCCCGGCAAGACGTTGCTTGGAATCTTATAATTTAAAGAGTGGCTGTTTTGGATGGAAGACGTTGGAGGGAACAGGGCCGCCTTGGAAGGAAGACGTTACAGGTAACCAATAAAAAATATTAAGCGCTGTACCGGCGGTGGTTTTCGCAAGCATTCTATTGAACTTAAAGAACTGGTTATGGCGAAACCCCGACGTGGAAAAGTGGTTTAATTTTTAGACTTTCAAATATTGTGGCAAGAGTGGCTGATTTTAATTGCAAGAGACGTTCAGCGTCGGGGTTCCATGCAAGAGTTTTTTCTTTGATAGAGTAAACTATGGAAACCCCGCCGGAACAAAAAGTAATCGGAATTCCACCAGCGGTGTTAGAACATTTTACTTGGAATAATCATAAGCCAGCTTCATATATTGCAGCATTGTAGACTTCCAAACGTTG
>JAYVLZ010000292.1:0-4311 GCA_043759175.1 Chitinophagaceae bacterium
AAATCAATTTCTGCCATCTATTACACATTTTTGCAAAACATATCCAAAAGCTAAGGTAGATTTATGAATTGTTTTAAGGCTTGCGGATTTTAGATAACAACTGTTAGTTTATAAAAATCCCTTTACTTTGTAACTCAAACTTTTCAACCTTATGGATTTTCAACCGGGAGAAATAACGCAGCAGGTAGCACAAACCGCTAAAGATTTTGCACAGCAGTATATCAAACCGCATTTAATGGAATGGGATGAAAGCCAGGAATTCCCTCTGCATATTTTTAAGGCATTGGGTAAACTTGGTATGATGGGCGTATTGGTTCCGGAAGAGTATGGTGGTGCAGGCCTTAGTTATTTTGAATACAATGTAATCATACAGGAAATATCAAAAGTCTGTGGCTCTATTGGCTTATCTGTAGCCGCACACAATTCACTTTGCACCGGCCATATTTTAACTTTTGGAAATGAAGAACAGAAGAAAAAATATTTACCCAAACTGGCCACTGCAGAACATCTCGGTGCATGGGGGCTAACAGAACCCAACACCGGCAGCGATGCAGGTAATATGAAAACAACTGCCGTAAAAGATGGAAGTGAATGGATCATCAATGGAACAAAAAGCTGGATAACACACGGAAAGAGCGGTGATATAGCGGTAGTAATTTGCAGAACCGGTGAACCAAGGGCAAAAGATAATGCCACTACTTTTATTGTGGAAAGAGGCACACCTGGATTTAGTGCAGGTAAGAAAGAAAACAAACTGGGTATGAGGGCAAGTGAAACCGCAGAAATGATCTTTGATAACTGCCGCATACCGGATGCCAACCGGATGGGAGGTGTAGGAGATGGGTTTAAGCAGGCAATGAAAGTTTTAGATGGTGGCAGGATCTCTATTGCAGCATTAAGTCTTGGTATTGCAAAAGGTGCCTATGAAGCTTCTTTGCAATATTCAAAAGAGCGCTACCAGTTTGATCAACCCATTGCCAATTTCCAGGGCATCAGTTTTAAACTTCAGATATGGCAACAGAGATTGCTGCGGCAGATTTATTATTAAATAAAGCTTGTGACCTCAAAATAAAAAAATTACCCATGACCAAAGAAGCTGCCATGGCAAAATATTTTGCCAGCGAAGTGGCAGTGAAAGTAAGTACGGATGCAGTGCAGATATTTGGTGGATACGGATATACCAAAGATTTTCCGGTAGAAAAATTTTACAGGGATAGCAAGCTATGTACGATAGGCGAGGGTACGAGTGAGATACAGAAACTGGTGATCAGCAGGGAAGTGTTACGGTAAATTATGAATGAGAATAAAAGGAAATGCCGGACATTTTTGCCCGGCATTTTTATGCAAATTATAATAGTCTGGATTCTACTGCACTAACTTCGCAATATCCTGCAAAGGAAAACTATTGGCCAATGACAATACCTGTTCCTCCGCCATTCCATTAGCAGTAATAGTCATCAATGCATTACTAAACGGTATCTGCAGGTGATAGTTCGGCTTACCATTAGCGTTATCTCCCTGTTTTTCCAATCTTGCTTTGTATCCCTGCACTTTTACCACTTTGGTGTTTTCATCACGTACCATGCCACCAAGCATACCGGAGTTTAGTAAAGTATTTAGCGTGTTAACCATTGGTGAGTTATTAATGATCTCTACTTCTGCATTATTTAGTTTGCCATAACTGCGATGGATAGTGGCTCCAATAAATCCAACATTTGCAGCTACATGATCATCTTTGGGATTGGCGTTCAGGCTGTCTAATTTCTGAGGCATTATTTTCAATACCTCTTTGCCTATGATCATGTCCAGTTCCTGTAAAGCCTGTTGCAGGGCAAAATGAGTATCTTCTAATTTACCGGCTGTGTAAGATTTTTTTGCGGTGGCTATTTGTGTTTTAAAATCTCCCTGGGCAAAACTGTAAAACCCGGTGATTAATATACAAACTCCTATGATAAATGCTTTCATGATTGTTCAAATTTAAAAGTTGAAATTATTGTTCACCCAGTGATTTTTTGATGCCATCAATATCAAAACTATTGGCAGCAGCCATCACTTCATTTTCATCAGCAAAGTTGATACACTCCCAAACGATCATGGCTGATTGGCCCAATGATACCATCAGCGTATATCCCTTGCTGTCTTCATATTGAATAATAGCTTTATTGCCTTTTACTTTTGTTTGCTTGATGTTTTGATTATTAGCATCTGCTTGCATACCATAAGCATTGTTGAAATACATATTGGCCATACCTGCATACAGTACATTATTACCGATTGTAACAGTTAGCTGTTTATCTTTTTTATCAGAATAAACTCTTTGTATGGTCAGGTTATTCCATCCCCATTGTGTGCTGGATACTTTATCCTGTGTGGTATCTTTTTCCAGGGCCACCACAGGATTGGGTAATCCTTTAAGGATCTCCCTGCCCAATTGTATTTCCACTCCCACCAGCGCCTGCTGAATGGAATAACGGGCATCACTGTATTTGGCTGCAGTATGCGCTGTCTCTGCATCTGCTATCTGCTGGTTTACATCAGGAGGTGCGGTATTTTTTAATCCACCACCGCCTTTGTTAGTTGGCTTGCCGCCAGGAGAAGTATTGCTGTTGTTATCCTGTGATTCACTGGTGGAATTAGTGTTACTGTTTTTATCACTTCCACCTGCTGCCTTATTTACTGTTTCTTTTGCTTTGTCCTTTAGTTTTTTTAAGAATTGTGCCCTGGCTGGCTGAACAAAAAATAAACCAGCAATCAGCAACAACAGGAGAGTTAACTTTTTCATTGCAAGATGATTTTATGTAAATGAATGAGGGTGGAAAGTGTTTT
The DNA here is from genome assembly GCA_043759175.1 of Chitinophagaceae bacterium. GTDB lineage: Bacteria > Bacteroidota > Bacteroidia > Chitinophagales > Chitinophagaceae > Ferruginibacter. The sequence goes on from JAYVLZ010000292.1 coordinate 2,827, forward strand.
AGCAGAAGATATAAGATGATAGCTGCAAGGTAATATTTTATCACAAAATTTTATAGTAAAAAAAATAAAAAACCTCCTGTAAAACAAGAGGTTTTAAAAATATTTGGAGTGATATTTTCTTAAGGAAATATTCCCAATTCAGCATAACTGGTAGCTACCTTATTGATAGCACTAACATAGGCTGCAGTACGCATATCAGGGATACCAGGATTGCTTTTCCAAATATCCATAATTTCCCTGGTGGCGGTAATCATGGTTTCTTCCAGTCCACTGTGAACCAAATCCTGTTCTTCGGCGCCATGCATAATTAATTTTCTTTCTGTATCATTTACCTGTTTACCGCTCAATTCTTCTATTTGTGTAAGAATACGGGTATTCATATTTTCAGTAAAGCGTTTTTCCATGCGGCCATAGCGAACGTGGCTCAGGTTTTTCAACCATTCAAAATAGCTTACGGTAACACCACCTGCGTTCAGGTACATATCCGGTATCACTAATATTCCTTTTTGTGTAAATATTTCATCCGCTTCGGGAGTGCAGGGGCCGTTAGCTGCTTCGGCAATTATTTTTGCTTTTACCCTTGGGGCGTTATCTCCATTAATCACATTTTCCAATGCCGCAGGAATTAAAATATCACATTCCAGTTCCAGTGCATCAGTAGTTTTGGCCAAAGTGGTAGCGCCAGGGAAATTTATAATAGACCCGGTTGCCTTTCTAAACTGGATCAATTCTTCTTCATGCAATCCATCAGCATTATAAACAGCACCGTCATGTTCAGAAATAGCTATTACTTTAGCGCCATGTTCCCTGAAGAATTTGGCACAATGGTATCCCACATTTCCGATGCCCTGTACCACCACTGTCTTTCCTTTTACCCCTGTGGTAAGACCCAGTTTTTTCATTGCATCTTCCATATTCAGCACTTCACGTATGCCGATGAATACACCCAGGCCCGTGGCTTCTTTACGGCCACGAACACCACCTTGGGTAATAGGCTTACCTGTCACACAACCTGCACCGTCAATCTCTCCTGGCTTTAACGAAACATACGTATCCACTATCCATGCCATTTCTCTTTCACCGGTACCATAATCAGGTGCAGGTACATCAATGCCGGGGCCGATAAAATTTTTCCTTACGAGTTCCGATGTATACCGGCGGGTGATTTTTTCCAGTTCATAAACGCTGTAGTTGCGTGGATTAATTTTGATACCACCTTTACCGCCACCGAACGGCACATTTACAATGGCACATTTATAGGTCATCAGGGAAGCAAGCGCCATCACCTCATCCTGGTTTACTTCATCGCTGAAACGGATACCGCCTTTGCAGGGAGATTTGTGCTGGCTGTGCTGTACACGGTAAGCTTCAATTACTTCAATGCTACCATTGTCTCTCTTGATGGGGAAACGCATTTGGTACACACTGTTACAGGCTTTAATTTGTTCTAAGATACCAAGATCCCATTTAGTGAATTTGGCGGCC
>JAYVLZ010000293.1:0-6757 GCA_043759175.1 Chitinophagaceae bacterium
ATAAAAACAGCCAGCAACCCAGCATAGGCCGCTGGAGAACCAATTTTGGAAAGTAGTTATTTTACAGTATATTTATATTTCTTCCTGCTCCTGAAAAAAGTTTTTAATCCAGCCTTTTTTCATCATCAAAAAAATAAAAAAAATGAAATCAGCACTTAACAACCATTTCTTTTTGGCATTGGCAATTTCTTTTTCGTTAGTTGCCTGCAACAGCGATGACAAAAAATCTGAAGAAACAACAACAGCTGACACTACGGTAACTGCCTCTGCAGAAAAAACAACCGCTGCTGCAACAGAAGAAAAAATAGATGCTGTTGCAACAGCCCCCAATTTGTATAAAGTGTTGAGTGATTCACTTGGCATACGGATACTGGAAGCTACTTACAAACCCGGCGATTCATCTGCACTGCACTCACACCCTGTTACTGCCATGTATGTGGTGCAGGGAGGAATGGCGGACTTTATTGGAAAGGATGGAACAAAAATGTCAAGGGAATTAAAAACCGGGATGAGCGGTATCAGCGGCTATGATTTGCACAGTGTAAAAAATACTGGTAAAACAACCCTGAAAGTGATAGTAGTAGAATTTAACCGGCCGGCAAATACAGTGGCACCCGATGCTGCAACCGATGCTGCCAAAGTAGCTGCTGATAATTATAAAGCAGTGCATGATTCATTGGGAATAAGGATAGTGGAAGTGAATTACAAACCCGGCCAGTCTTCTGCTTTTCATTCGCATCCGGACCTGGCAGCGTATGTAGTTAATGGTGGTACCGGTGAATTAACAGATAAAGAGGGTAAGAAAAATGTTTTGGAAATGAAAAGCGGAGCAGCCTGGATAACCGGAGCTGCTGCACACAGCGGTAAAATTTTGAGCAAAAAACCTTTTAAGCTGATTCTTTTTGAAGTTAACCGGGCAAGAAATTAATATTAATTTTTTAGTTTTCTTACATAAGTTTATTTTAAAAGAGCTGGTTCATGTTTTGCATTTGAACCGGCTCTTTTTTGTCCTGCCATAGCTTATAATCAAATTAAAGAGCCACTCAGTTGTGTTCTTAAATGTGTGAATCTTACAACTTCTTTCTACAGTTATGTAACACTTTTTATTCAGCAATCATGCAACTTTATCCTGCAGTTCGTAATTCTCCATTTAAATGAACATCCAATGCTGACCAATCAAAACACCCAAAAAAGTAAGCAAAATAATACCAACCTAAAACAGTCTGTAACAACAGTTGGTTATAAAGAAGCTAACTATTCTTATCGTCAGCATTTCAATCAGCATCCATCAAAAGGTTTGGTAAAAAGCAGTCAGCCATCTTTGAATCCCTCTTCTGGTAAGGATCAAATGGAAGTTGATAAATTTAGAAAAGAAACAAGAGCAAATATAAAAAATGGTGATAGCATCCAGGATTATAAAACAATAAATGATCAAATAACTGACGAAGAATTGGCTGATGAAAACGGGCATGGAAATACTTTGTGATATCTATCTGCTGTTTGGTATGCCAGCCTAAACCCAATATTATTATATCAGATCGAACAAGGAACAAGGAGTTCAGCATCATGAATTTCTTCACTTTCAATATTCGAAATTCCTTGTTCCTTGTTCATTATTTAATCAATCAAGCTTAACTAAACGACATTGAGCGTTCACCTGTGTCTTGTAAAGATCTGACTCTGTTGCTGTTTAAAACATAGAGAATAACTTTTACAGATAATTAAAGCCTTATAAAATTTGTGAGATTTTTATCCTGATCCTTTTATTTCTACGAAATGAATGTTCCCTTGTTTTGATATCCGGTTATATGTATTTATGATTTATTCAAAATCAAGACCTGCCGCTAAAAATACAAATGGGAAAATAATACAATCAATATCCATGTTATTTTTTTTAATCATTACCCTTCCCTTTTTTTATTAATTTTTATATTCCATCCAAGCTGTGCATAAAAAGGCAGCAATGGCTTTGTTTTGAAATCCTGTGTAATCATGTTGTCGGCTTTTAAATAAACATCCATTTGGCTGAATGAATAACCTGCCTGTATGCCATAATAAAAATTGCCACCGGTGGCAGGTTCATACCACCCGTCTTTAATACCGGGAAAATTTTGCTTCGCCAGTTCGCTGTTTTTAAAATGTGTAACAATGGCTTTGTCAAAACCCACTTCGCATGCAGCAAACCATTTATGTTTATAATAACCGATTGTTCCGCTCATATCGCTGCCAAAATTTATAAGCCTTGCCAATGGATTTTCATAGCTTCTGAAAATGCCCTGCAGTTTTGCACTAAAAACAACATTGCCGGTTTTAAGCAACCTTATTTGCCCGCCAATTTTTGTTTTAAAATCGTCCAGCGTATTTTTCCCTGCAGGAAAAGAATGCTCCGCATTCAGGAGGATGGAAAATTTTGTTTTGAGCTGGTAAGCATATCCTGCACCGTACGTTGTTCCGTAATCCAATGCTGCATTCAGGTTAACAATGTGCCTTTGTTCTTTTTGCAATGCAGCCCAGTTAATGGCCTGTGCATGGCATAAATTTTCAATTGTAACAATGCTGATGATTGCTAAAAGTATTTTTTTCATGGTTATTTTTTTAACGTAAAGAATTGAGATAGTTTAATGCAGGCGGATAAATATTGTTCCATCCGAAATAAATCATTTCATGCCCGGTGCCATTTATTTTGTTTAGCTGCACATTTGGGAATGATGACGAAAGCTGGCGTGCCTTTGCTTCACCATAGGCCCTGTTGTTTTCACTGTACAAAAACAAAACTTTGGTTGTAAACTGGTTCAGATTGCTCCTGAAATTGAACCCTTCATTTTCAGCAATTTCATACAGCTTTTTAATCACTGCAGCGCCATTGCGCCAGAAAGGTGAAAAACCTTCAATACCTTCTTCGTTTCCTTTTGCATAAGTAAACGGGAAGGAGAGGCCAAGTTTATAATCTATGATGGCATGGTCGTTTTCATTTCCGGAAAGAAACTGGTCGGCATAAACTGCATCATTGGTGGCTTCGCTAAACAGCTTTAATTTCTTGCTTTTTTCACCATAGTCTTTTACTTCGTTCCAGTTAAAACCGCCGGGTTCGGCCAGTATCACTCCATTTACTGCTGCAGGATATTTGTTGATGTAGCCTGTGGCAAGCATGGCGCCCCATGAGTGGCCAAATAAAAAAACTTTTTGTGCAGGGGAACTTCGGTAATGCTGTATCACTGCGGTGAGGTCATCAAACATTACCTGAATTCCATAACTGTCTTTTGGGTGGCGTTTTGAGAGGCCGGAACCACGCTGATCATAGAAAACAACATAATAATTGTCGTCTGCCAGTTGCTTCACATTCAGCCCGTTTCTGTAATCAGCTCCCGGGCCTCCATGTAAAAAAATTATCATTGGGTCATTGGGATTGCCGAATGTTTCTGCATGGAGTTTTGTTCCGTTTACAGTAATGAACGGCAGTGTGGGATCTGATTCAACTGTTTTGGGCACCAAATTTCCCGGGTCATTTACCTGCTTTTCTTTTGTGCATTGGATAAGCCCGGCACTAACAATAAAAAGTGAAACGATTACTAAAAATGTTTTTTTCATGACTATATGTTTTTAATTTATGCAAATATGCCCCTGCTGAAGAAAGTGGTCGCCCCTGCCTGTAAGCTGAAACGCTTTTGAAACTAAAATACTGGTTTTTAATGAAAAGAGAAGGTGCTTCCCTGAAGGCTGGCACCTTTCAGCAGAATGAATTGTTTAATAATGTTCGTGAAAAAAATACTGCTATACACTACGCATATATTCAGAAGGGGAGAGGCCGTTTACTTTTTTAAAATAGCGGTTAAAGGATGATTTGGAATTGAAGCCGCATTCGTAAGCCAGGGTGAGGAGAGTGTATTTTTCATTTTCGGGTAATGCTGCAATCTTTTTAAACTCTTCAATCCGGAGGGTGTTGATATAATCGTAAAAATTTGTTTCCTCTTTTTCATTGATTATCTGAGACAGGTAGTTGGGATGGATATTCAGTTTTCCTGCAAGGTCAGAAAGGGTGAGTTCACTCTCTGTAAATAATTTTTCTTTTTCCATCAGCCTGGCAAGTTCCTTCTGCAGTTGACCGGCCTGTTCATCAGTGAGTCCCGATTTGGAATATTTCTTTTTTGTTGATACTGGGTCATCTGCATTATCGCCTGTATAAACAACGTCCTGTTGATTTAATTCGGGTGTGTCATTTTCCAAAACATCTTTCTTCACAATCACTTCAGCTTCATCAGCCTTTTTTTCCTGCAAGATTACTAATTGATTTGTTTGAGAAAAAATGCCCGCCTGCCTGATGCCAAAAAAACCAAGCAAGAGCACAAATAAAACCACTGCACTGAATATCCATTCATCCTCACCGATTAAAACAACAACCCAGATAACGCCAATGCCATACACCAGGTACCGCAGCCAGTTAAGGTTTATTTTTTCTGTGTATGAAAACTGTTCGGCAATATTGAGCTTGTGCCTTTTCAGCAGAATGTAACACCAGCAAACATAAAATATCCCGGAAATGTAAATGGCGGCAACATTTACAGCTATCTGCTTTTCATAGCCAGCCCCTTTGTTTTTATATATTTCAATTTTTTGTTCTGCAGGTAGCAGGTAAAAGCCGGTAAATAATAATACAGAGAGCAACGGTGGGATAAAATGTAGCAGCAGCAATTTTTTATTTGCCGGTAACTGGTTGGTCATTGCTGCAGTGTACAGGTATAAAAAAGGGCCATGTAATAACGGAAGGTGCGTTTCGATACCCAGCAGGAATGAATAGTGTATATTCCCGGACAAATACCTGAACTTAAAAAGGCAAAGGTGGATGCACATTACAGTGAGCCAGGCACCCAGTATTTTATCTGCCAGCGACTTGTTTTTTTTCGCCAGCAGCAGCAGTGCAAGAAAAAAAGCAATACTTATCCCAAACAGGTAAAACATACAAATTTTAAGAGACAAAGATAGCAGTTAGGATATTTGTTTTGTTACGTGTTTTATAACTGGTAAATTTTGTGTTGTTGAGAATTGTTTAAAGTAAAATAAGGCAATTCTTTACGGTTGACAGGAGGCATTATTAAGCATTTGCCAGATGACTAAAAACATTAAATTTGAAGCAATAAACCTGACACAAACTGATACCTGTAATTATGAGTAACATAAAATTATTTGAAGATAAAAAAGTAAGAACCAATTGGGATGCCCTAAATGAAACCTGGTATTTTTCAGTTATTGATGTAATTGAAATATTAACGGGAAGTTCTATTCCCAAAAGATACTGGACGGATTTAAAAAAGAAACTCATCAAAGAAGGCAGCCAGTTGTACGATTTTTTCGTACAACTGAAATTTGAATTCAAAGCGGTCTTTTAAAATATGGAATAATCAATGGCTGTGTCTGCCGGCTATTGCAAAAGCTTTATCTGAGGGCTCTTTTATGACCTGTTAATTTTATTGTTAACGCAAGTGCTGTATAATTGGATTTTTGAAGCAGCTTGTTTCCGAAGGTAACCGTTTCTCCTTTTAATGCCAGGGTTGCTTTTGTTTTGTTGCTTTTGGCCAAAATAAAAAAAGGAATACTTGCCAGTGCTGCACCTGCCCCTGCGATAATAAGCGTTTCTCCTGTCTTTGGCCGGGGGCCATTGAAGCCCTGATCAGCATAATTAGCATAAATGATACCCCCGCTTATTAACATTCCTATTCCAGTACCCAATATCACCCAGCCGGCAGTTTTGTATGTTTTACTTTTTTGAATATAATTATCATGCAATGCCTGGGTTGATGCAGTATTTGCCGGGTCATTTTTTTGTGCATTTACCGATTGAAAAATAAGAAAAGAGAAGCAGGATAAAAACAATAGCTTTTTCATATTAATTGTTTTAGATAACAAATTACAGATTGTAATGGATATATTTTATGCCGTGTTGGGCAGCCTTAAAAACTTCAGGCTATCAAGACCATAAAATTAAGTTTCTAATTTTGGAAACTATACTTACATTTGCTAAAACAATTTTGATTGCAATATTTTCAGACACGTTTTTTAGAAGCAGCAGAAAAATTCATTGCCGGCCTTGATCCAAAAGCGGTGAGGAAAGTGTTTTATAATATTGACCTTGCTGAACAAAGCAATGACCCAAAATTGTTTAAAAAACTGCAAAGTGACATTTGGGAATTTCGGACAAACTTTGGAGGGCAACAAATTAGATTGCTTGCATTTTGGGATAAAGACACAGAAACTGAAACCTTGGTTTTTGCAACGCATGGCTTTATCAAAAAGGTTGACAAGGTACCTGCAAACGAAATTGAAAGAGCAGTTAATATCAGGAAGAAATATTTTGAAAGCAAACTTAAAAAATAGCAATATGGCAAAGAAAGCAATGAAATCATATTCACTTGCCGAAATGAAAGATAAATATATTGGCAAAGCAGGTACAGCAGACAGGGATCAATACGAGTATGAACTTAGTATGGACCTTTTGGGAAGAATGATAAAAACTGCAAGACAAAAACGCAATCTTACACAGGAACAATTGGGTGAGTTAGTAGGCGTACAAAAAGCACAAATTTCTAAATTGGAAAGCAGTGCCAACAGTGCGACCATTGATACCGTTTTAAAAGTGTTTAAAGCTTTAAAGGCGGATATACATTTTAATGTAACGCTTGAAAAAAAGCACTTGCAGCTTGTGTGATGTGACAATTTTTTAGCCACTGTTGGCATCTTTTGAAACCTGGTTATCTACTCACGC
>JAYVLZ010000294.1:0-3176 GCA_043759175.1 Chitinophagaceae bacterium
ATATAAGTGTACTGAAAGGATTGGCTGCTACTACACTTTATGGAGAACAGGGAGCCAACGGCGTTATACTTATCACCACTAAAAATGGTTCTGGAAAAGGAACAAAACCAAAACAATCAGTAACTGTTTCACAATCCTATTTTGTGAATGAGGTTGCTAACCTACCTGAATATAATGATCTATATGGTGGTGGTTTTGATTTAAGTGTTGGTCTTACCTTCTTTAGTAACTGGGGGGCAAAATTTACAGACCCTCCTGCGTTGGTGAATCATCCTTATTCCAGAGCAGCATTAAATTCAGCCTTTCCTGAATTTATTGGAGCTAAATATGAATATAAGTTCTATAACAGTGTCCCACGTTTTTTTAGAAAGGGTTCTGTTTCCAATACATCAGTTAGCTTCCAGGGCGGAAAAGATAATGTGAATTACAGCTTGAATTACAGCTACCTGGATGATAAAGGGTTTGTAATCGGTAATGGCGCTATCCGCAATTCATTTGGCTTTGGCGGATCAGCAAAACTCAATAATAAACTTTCGGTCAATACAACTGTAAACTTTGTTTTAAATAATGTAAAATCACCTCCTACAAGTACAAGTTTTGGCAGCAGGGCCACAGTTACATCTGTATTTGGAGATGTTTTATATACACCAACCGCAGTGGACCTAATGGGGCTGGCCTGGGAAAACCCGTTAGATCATTCTCATGTTTACTATAGATCAAGTAATGATATCCAGAATCCAAGATGGACATTATATAATGCATTTACAAAAAACAAAACCAGCCGGTTTTATGGGCAAGCTTCTTTGGTTTACCAGCTTTTGAAAAATCTTTCTCTTACATATAGACTGGGTATGGATAGTTATACCGAAGAACAATTATATGCTCAGAATAAAGGAGGTTTCAGTTATGCAACAGGAATACTTAGAACATCCACAGGTGTTAACCGGATATGGGATCATTCCTTACTTGCAAATTTCAAACAAAACATTAGCTCGGATTTTGATTTAACAATTGATGCAGGAGTAAATTCAAGGGAATTATCTTATAATCAAAACGGTGCTCTTAGCCGTGATCAGTTAGTTTATGGACTATTAACTCATGATAACTTTGCAACGCATGATATAGTTAGTGAGGCAGGAAATTCATTGGATTTCAGAGAAAGAGAACAAACTATTGCTGCTTTCATGCAAAACACATTAGATTTCAGGGGTTATGCCTTCCTTACTTTGGCTGGCAGAAATAGCTGGACTTCTACACTTGAACAAAGCAACAGAAGTATTTTTTACCCCAGTGTAAGCCTTTCTTTCATTCCAACTTCTGCTTTTAATTCTCTTAAAGGTAATAAGTGGATTAATTATCTTAAAACCCGGATTGGCTATGCTACCAGCGCTAACTTCCCTAGTCCGTACAATACAAGAAATTCACTGAGTATTGGTACCCGGAATTTTTTGGATAGAAACGGAGTACCTATCAATACCAATGCAATTCCTAACAGGTTGGCAAACCCCAAACTAAAACCCGAATTGGCTTCTGAAGTTGAATTAGGTATTGAGGGTAAACTGATAGACAGCAGACTGAATTTTGACTTTGCCTATTATAACAGAACAACAAAAGATCAAATATTGAACCGTCCATTAGATCCTTCAACTGGATTTACCAGCCAGACAATAAATGCAGGCCAGGTTGCTAATAAAGGGATAGAATTGAATTTGGGTTATGCATTTTTAAGAAATAAAAAATGGAACCTGTCTCAGCAAATGGTATTTGCAAAAAATAAAAGTTTAGTATCTAAATTACCGGCAGATCTCACACAAATAGTTTATGCGGGTTATACTACACTGGGTAACATTGCCAAGAATGGCGAACCATTAGGCGTGATTTTAGGTTATGCAGTAAAAAGAGATGCAAAAACTGGACAAAGAATAGTAGGGGCCACGGGTGATTATGAAGTAGACAATACACTAAGTATTATTGGTGACCCAACCCCTGATTTTAAAATGACGGGCATCACTGAATTAAGTTATAAATTTATTTCATTCAGAATGCAGTGGGAGATGGTCAAGGGGGGAGATTTTTACTCAGCCACTTCCAGCGTATTATTGGGAAGAGGTGTTACGCAAGATACCAGGTTTGACAGAGCAGCTCCTTATATTTTACCTGGCGTAAAAGCTGATGGCACTCCAAATAATATTCAGATATCGGCGACTCAAGCTTATTTTAATAATACAGTAGCTGGCGGTGGCGGTGGTGACGAAGCTGGTATTTATGATGCTACCCGCTACAGGTTAAGAGAAGCTTCACTTTCGTTTCAATTACCGGAGAAATATCTAAAGAAAACGCCGTTTGGTGGGGTGTCTTTAACAGTCAGCGGTTCCAACCTTTGGTACCTGGCTCCCAACTTCCCCAAATATGTGCATTTTGATCCGGAAACAAATGGTCTGGGTGTGAGCAGTGGTCAAGGGTTGGAATTCATTACCGGACCTTCATCACGCAGATACGGTGCCAGCATTCGTGTAACATTTTAAAAAAATTATTTATGAATAAGATTAAAATAATATTAATAGCAGCAATTTTTCTCAGCTCCTGCCAAAAGAAATTGGACAGACTGGTTAATGATCCTAATAACCCCGATCTGAGTGCAGCAAACGTAGATCTGCTTTTAAACGGTGTTCAATTGAATTTTTCTAATTTTTACACCAATATCGAAGATTTCGGAGCGCAGCTCACCAGGCAACAACAATGGTATGGGCCTCTTTACAAAAACGGGTACACTGCCAGCAGTTATGACGGAGTTTGGACCACAGCTTATACAGGCGTTATTAAAAATGCAAACCAAACCATTGCACTTGCAGCAAAAGGAAAGAATTATATTCAATCTGGTATGGCCAGAGTAATGATGGCATATACTTTCGGAACATTAGTTGATTATTTTGGCTCTGTACCTTTCACAGAAGCTGCAAAAGGAATTGATGTTTTGAATCCTAAAGTGGACCCGGGAGCTACTGTGTATGCTGGTGTGATAACACTTTTGGACAGCGCCATTTCTGATTTTAATAAAACCGGTGCGGGTAGCGGACCCACCAATGATCTTTTTTATGCAGGTAGCAAAACTAAATGGAGACAATTAGCAAAAACATTAAAGCTCAAATTTTATACGCAGCTACGATTAGTTGATA
>JAYVLZ010000295.1:0-8134 GCA_043759175.1 Chitinophagaceae bacterium
GCATGTGAGCATGCGGTACTTCAAGTCCTACCACACTAATGCCACAGCGGTTGCAGCGGAAAGATTTTTCAATGGCATGGGCAATGGGTTTGGCAAACAGCATTATTTTAGAAAGATATTCATCTGGCATGTCAAAAAATTTATCCGTTTCATTTTTTGGAACTACCAGCACATGCCCTTTTACTAATGGAAAAATATCCAGGAACGCAAAGAACTTTTCATTTTCTGCAATTTTGTAAGAAGGAATTTCTCCGGCTATGATCTTTGAAAATATGGTCATGGGTAAAAATTTAGTATAAAAATACTAACAAAAAAACCATCCGCTGGCCAGCGGATGGTTTTAAATATTTACAGTAAAATATTTACAAAGAAATATTTTCAATTTTAAATTTCAGCATACCTGCTGGCACTGTTACATCCGCTATATCTCCCACCACTTTGCCAAGCAGCCCTTTACCAATGGGAGAGGTTACGGAAATTTTTCCAAGCTTCAGATCAGCTTCTTTTTCAGAAACAATTTGGTAAGTCACAACTTTTTTGGTGTTCATATTGGTTAACGTTACTCTGGTAAGTATGGAAACCTTGCTGGTGTCAATGGCCGTTTCATCCAGTATCCTGGCCGTAGCGATGACACCTTCTAAGTATTTTATTTTTGCTTCCAGCAATCCCTGTGCTTCTTTTGCGGCATCGTATTCAGCATTCTCTTTCAGGTCGCCTTTTTCACGGGCTTCTGCTATGGCACGGCTGGCGGCATGACGGTCAACACTTTTTAGTAAGTGCAACTCTTCTTTCATTTTTTCAAATGTGTCCTTTTTCACATAATTTGTTCCATTCATATCACTTTATTTTTATAGTAAACAGAAAAAAAATACAACGCCCCGGGTGGCCCCTAAGGCGTTGTACATTAGCAAATATAAAATATTTTTTAAATTCCCAGCTTTTCCACCACAATCGTACTCATCTTAATAAATGCCTCATGGCTGTAACCGGCAATATGTGGGGTAATGATGACGTTGGACTGTTGCAAAAGAAAATCCAGCTGGCTTCTTTGGATTTCTGAAAGTGTGGAGAGGTTCTCATTTTCCAGTACATCCAGGGCAGCCCCGGCAATTTTATTTTGCTGTAATGCATTGATCAAATCAGCAGTATTAGTAACACCTCCACGGCAGGCATTTATAAACCAGGGTTTTTGCACAAGAGAATTAAAAAATGTTTCATTGGCCATATAAGCGGTTTCTGCAGTTAACGGAACATGAAAACTTATTACATCAGCGTAGCGGCATACCTGTTCCAGGCTGGCTTCTTTGATATAATCTTTTGCAAAGTCAAATTTATATTTATCATACGCAAGTATAGTTACATTGAATGGCGCCAGTAATTTTGCAAAGGCACTGCCGGTATTTCCATAGCCAATAATGCCAACAGTTTTGCCGGAAAGTTCATTGCCCCGGTTTTCATTTCGCAACCATTTTCTTTCTTTTACTTCATTATAACTACGGCTGATATTGTTCATTAAATTCAGCAATAATCCAAGTACGTGTTCTGCTACGGCGTTCCTGTTTCCTTCAGGGCTGCTTACACATTTTATCCCTTTGCTTTCTGCATACGCTACATCAACATGTTCCATGCCGCTGCCAAGGCGCCCAATCCATTTTAATTGTACGGCTTTATCCAACAATGGACGATCTATTTTTATTTTGGTAGATAATATCAACCCGGTTACTTCAGGGATCATCACTGCCATTTCATTGTAATTGATCTCGGGCAGATACCTTACTTCGTAATTTTTCTTTTGCAAAGTTTCAATTAGCATGGCCGGCACTTTGTCTGTAATGATTACTATTCCGTTTGAATGACTCATTTTTTCAGATTGAATATATATGTTTTCTTAAGAATCAAAATTAAATGGCTTTTTATGTTTATTAAAACCTTGTAACCTTGTTTTTTAAAATGGAAGAAAAAAATCTGGTCAATGAAAATAAAGAGGATTATCCTGGTACACTTTTAATTGCCGTAATGCTAATCGTTTAGAAGGATCACAGCAAGAGGTAAAATCATGTTTGGAAAAAACTTTGCCTTACAGAAAAATAAAATAAAAAAAAATTACCAATACTCAAGATATGCAGGGCCGCAAATTCCAATTACTGTAAACCAACTGACTCAACTGCAAAGATTATGCTGAAGCAATTACACTGATCTCAACATTCGCATTTTTTGGAAGTCCCTTTACCGCCACTGTTTCTCTTGCAGGAAAATCCCCATCAAAATATTTGGCATAAATTTCATTTACCTGGCTGAACAAATTCATGTCACTCAAAAAAATAGTTGTTTTAACAATATTGCTAAAATTCATTCCTGCTTCTGCTAATATTGATTTTAAATTTTGTAAAACCTGGTGTGTTTCTTCAATAATATCGCTGTTAGCCATTTCTCCTGTAGAAGGTTTGATAGCTACCTGGCCTGATACAAATAACAGGTTACCTGTTTTAACGGCCTGGCTGTAAGGTCCAATAGGGGCGGGTGCATTACTGGTATTAATAATTTGCTTGCTCATATGTTTTTTTTATGCAGGTGCAAATATATCTTTTATCAACCACCTATTTTTGTAAAAAAATGCAAATGAAGATTGCGGTACTGGCTGATGATGAGCAATGGGAAGAACTAATTAATGGCATCCAAAGTGTTAATTGGCAAAGGATGTTTTCATTAAATGATATACCACCAGCAGATGCTTATATAATATTAAGTGAATTTGACATTGCAGCATTCAAAAATATTTCGAAACCTATCCTGCTCAATGCAGTTACACCTACTTTAAAAGAACTGAACGCATCATCAAATGTGATACGCATCAATGGATGGAAAGGATTTTTATTGAGAAAGCAATGGGATATAGCAGGGATTATAAATGAAGAAGCCCAGGAAATTTTTTCAGCAATGCAGAAACAAATATTTACAGTAGCTGATGAGCCTGGGTTAGTGGCTGCAAAACCAATTTCCATGATCATTAACGAAGCATATTTTGCGTTGGAACAAAGTGTAAGTACAAAAAGCGAAATTGATACAGCAATGAAATTAGGTACCAATTACCCATTTGGCCCATTTGAATGGGCAGGCATTATTGGCCTGCACAATATTTACAATTTGCTCCATTTATTAAGCCTTACTGATACAAGATATACCCCATCATCATTACTAAAAAAAGAAGCTGCAGAATGAGCTGGATCTTACATATTGACACCTCTTTAGAAACAGCCCTTGTTACTATTGCAAATGATGGAAACATCATCAGCAGCAGAAGCAATGAAAATCAAAAGAATCATGCTTCTTTTTTGGAACCCGCCATACAATTGATTGCAAAGGAAGCAGGCATTCAATTAAGAGAATTGTCGGCTATTGCGGTTGTGTACGGGCCAGGATCTTACACTGGTCTCCGGGTTGGAATGGCATCTGTAAAAGGATTATGTTATGCTTTAGGTAAGCCAATGATTGTATTAAATAATTTAGAATTATTATCAATCGCTGCAATTAATGAATATAAAAAAACATCACCCACAGATAGTTGTCTTTTTTGCCCGATGGTAGATGCAAGAAGAATGGAAGTTTATACAGCAGTATATGATCAAAAAATGAATGTGATATTACATCCACATGCAGTAATACTTGAAACTGAATCTTACAGTGATTTGTTATCGAAAAACAGGATTATATTTTTTGGAAACGGGTCGGATAAGTGGAAAACTCTATGCGATGATAAAAATGCCCGATTTATCAATCCAATAAATAAAAAAGAAGCATTAGTTCAATTGTCGTTCCAAAAGCTTGCAGAGCAATCATTTAGCTCAACTGCTTACACTGAACCCCTTTATATTAAGGAATTTTACAGTGCTCAAAATAGCTCAAAAACTGACTAGTACACTTTCATTTTACCGCTCATATAAATATTAACTTCCTTATACCTGCAATGGGGTGTATATTTGTTGTCATAAAATGCAAAAAAAATTAATAACTATGACTTGACAAAACTCTTTGAGAATAGAGCTTAATCGTCAAAAACAAGTATCAGTATCATGAGCACTCTTAAGATTGATTACTACAATGTGAAAAAGGCAGCACTCATTTTGAGGGCTCTCAATCACAAATTAAGGCAGCAACTTTTAAAGTTGATTGAAGAAGAAAAGAAGATCACCGTAACGGAAATTTATGTTCGGTTAAGACTGGAGCAGTCCGTTGCATCACAACACCTGGCCATTTTAAGAAAGGCGGGTATTGTGATTACAGAAAGGCAGGGTAAATTTATTTATTACCTTATCAACTACAACCGGATTGATGAAATCAGTCGTATCGTAAACGAATTAGTTTCTTAAATTTTAGATTGTCTTTTCATAAAGAACGGATGTTGTGGTGACATCCGTTCTTTTATTTTTACCTTTGTTCCTCCTAAATACAGCATTAAAATACTGAGAGAGATATGTATATCAAACAATTTTATATTGGTTGTTTAAGCGAAGCCGCTTACTATATTGAAAGTAATGGGGAAGCTGCTATTGTTGATCCGTTAAGAGATACAGAAGAATATGTAACACATGCAGCCGAAAGAAAGGCCACTATCAAATATATTTTTGAAACACATTTTCATGCAGATTTTGTAAGTGGGCATATTGATTTGAGTAAAGAAACAGGAGCTCCGATTATTTACGGGCCTGAAACAGAAACTAAATTTCCGGTACATATAGCAAAGGATGGCGAACTGTTTAAGTTAGGTGATACAGTTATACAAGTATTGCATACGCCAGGACATACTTTGGAAAGCACCTGTTATTTGCTGAAAGATGAAAAAGGGAAAGATAATGCCTTATTTTCCGGGGATACCTTATTTGTTGGTGATGTAGGGAGGCCTGATTTGAGCAGCGGTAATCTGAGCAAAGAGGAGCTGGCAGGTATTATGTACAACACTATTCAAAATAAAATCCTGCCGTTAGCAGATGATGTACTGGTATATCCTGCACATGGTGCCGGAAGCAGTTGCGGAAAGAATCTGGGACCTGATACATTCAGTACTATTGGTGAGGAAAAGAAAACTAACTACGCTTTGCAAAAGCAAACAAAGTCGGCATTTATAAAAGCTGTTACAGAAGGCCTTGCAGATGCACCAAGATACTTTTCCATCAATGCATTGATCAACAAAGAAGGATATGAAAGCTTAGATAAAATAAAAACTGCAGCATTAACTGCTTTGAGTGTGACTGATTTAAAAAAACAAATAAAAAAAGACGCTGATACTATTATCCTGGATACAAGAAATGCAGAAAACTTTGTGAATGGGTTTGTTCCGGGAAGTATTTTTATTGGCCTGGAAGGCCGCTTTGCCGAATGGGCCGGAAGCCTGCTGCCATTTGATAAACCGCTTTTGCTGATAACGGATGCAGGTAAGGAAGAGGAAACAATTATAAGACTGGCAAGGGTTGGTTTTTCAAACTTTGCCGGATACCTGGATGGAGGTTATAAAGCATGGGTATATGCCGGAGAAAAGATTGATATGATCATCAATATAGAAGCTGATGAACTGGCAATGGATCTTCCATTTGATAAAAACCTGCTGGCAGTAGATGTAAGAAAAGAAATTGAATTTGCCGAAGGCCATATAAAGGATGCTGTTAACATACCGCTGAGTGATATGACCAATGTGGCATTGATTGCAGGCCTGGAAGAAGATCAGAATATATACGTGTATTGCGGCGGGGGATACAGGAGTATCATTGCATCTTCATTAATGAAAAGACAGGGCATACATAACCTGAGGAATGTGGAAGGTGGCTGGGAAAAAATAAAAGAGCAGAAAAAAATTCCTACTCAAAAAGATATCAGCATAATGAATTAAGCAGGCCGGGTATCAATCCAGTTCTTTTCAAATTCGGGGGAATAATCATGCCTCCACCTGCGGTGCGTCCAGAGATAATTATCCGGGTGCTCCCTGATGATATTTTCTAAAAAATCACGGTACATCCTGGTAAGCACACCTCTTTCCATACCTGCGGCATTTTCGGTAATCACAGTAGTTTCAAAATGGAAATAGCCTCTTTTTTCACCTCTGGTAACATTGAAAAATACAACCGCTGTTTTATTCCTGGTAGCACCTTTCTCAGGCCCCGTTATAAAAGGCACCGGCCTGCTAAAAAAATATTGCCAATATGCTTTTTCACGGATGGTATTTTGATCTGCTGCCAAACCAAGTGCATATTGCTTTTTTATTAGCTGGTGCATTTTTGTCTTAAATTCCCTGGTGGATATCAGCACGGTTTTATACCTGCTCCTTATTTGATAAAATATTTTATTAATAGCTTTATTGCTAATCGGCTGATAAATTCCTATCCAGGGAATAGTGAGATTTTTGGCTAATATCCAGTTCATATATTCCCAGTTCATTTGATGTCCGGAATGCAGTTGAATACTTATTCCCCTTGCGGCCAATTCATTGGTTGCTGCAATATTGATTGTACATCTTTTTTCAAATTCCTTGTCACTTAAGCTGATCATTTTAATTGTTTCAAGGAATGTATCAGTAAGGTTTCGGTAAAATTTTTTTGCAATGATCTTTTTCTCTTTCATTGATTTTTCTGGAAACGCTATGGAAAGATTGTACATCACTACAGCCTTTCGGTAGCCAAATACATTGTACAATAAAAATGCAACAAAGTCGCTTAGTAAATATAAAAACCAAAATGGCAATAACGACATTAAATAAAGCAAGCCATAAATAACATAATACATGTGGAGAGCTGTTTTGTCAGTGGCATACTATATATGCTGATACTGGTTTAAGATCTAAAATTCGTGAATGGTGAATGGTCAATCGTCATATGTCCATGCCTAAAATAGGTTGACAGTTTTTATAACATTTCAAACAAATTTGGTGTCCGGCAGTTTCTGTGCGGCAGTTAAATCTTTTTAACCTTAGTAGAAATCCCTGATTAGTTATTACAACCTTATTACTTTATTTGCTTTTCATTAAAGAGAATAATAAGGCAATAAGGTTTTTACAATCATTACTCTTTTTCTACTAAGGTTTTGTTTTGCCATTCATCATCCATTCACACAACTGATCACTCATCACAATAATTCACTATTGACCATTCGCTTAACATTACAATACAATATTCTGCATCATATTATTTTTAGCCGGGTAATCTGTATTAAAGTGCAGCCCCCTGCTTTCATGCCTGAACTCTGCACTTTTTACAATCAGGTAGGCTACTGTAATCATATTTCTCAATTCACACAGTTGCGGTGATACGATTGTCTTTTTGTATAACTCTTCGGTTTCGGAAAACAAAAGATCCAAACGTTTCATTGCCCTGTGCAATCTTTCGTTGTTTCTTACGATACCAACATAGTCACTCATAAGCAGTTTCATTTCCTTTACACTTTGAGTGATCAGGATCATTTCTTTTGGAGCATTGGTGCCATCTGCTTTCCAGTCGGGGATGCCGCCCCCATCCCCTAAAGGGGGGTTATTGCGAAGACTGATGTTTGATACAGCATCTTTGTATGCCCTGTGTGCAAACACCATCGCTTCAAGCAGGCTGTTACTTGCTAAACGGTTGGCACCATGCAATCCTGTGCTGGCGCATTCCCCGGCGGCGTATAAATTTTTAATGGATGTTTTGCCCCATTCATCTGTTTTAATACCGCCACAACTGTAATGTGCTGCCGGTGCCACTGGTATCATATCCCTGCTGATATCTATTCCAATGCTTAAACATTTTTCATAAATATTTGGAAAATGTTCTGTAAATTTTTCTTTACTAAAATGCCTGCAATCCAGGTACACATTTTCTGTACCATTTATTTTCATTTCATTATCTATTGCTCTTGCTACAATATCCCTGGGAGCCAAATCTTTTCTTTCATCATACCGTTCCATAAAAGCTTCACCTTTATGATTGCGTAAAATACCTCCATCACCTCGAACAGCTTCTGTTATTAAAAATGATTGTCCTCTCACACCAGGCTCATACAATGCCGTGGGATGAAACTGGATAAACTCCATGTTTTCAATTCTGCCTTTTGCCCTGTACAACATTGCAATGCCATCACCGGTAGCGATAGCCGGGTTGGTGGTGGTGCGGTACAC
>JAYVLZ010000296.1:0-5308 GCA_043759175.1 Chitinophagaceae bacterium
AGTTTGGAGCCTTAACGGCCCTTAAGGGCGACCCCACTTTAGGGGAAGTCTCTAAGGGTATAGAAAAAGTGTTACCTATGTGGTGCTATACGACAGATAGTACTTAATTACTTTGCTTGTTTTATCATCTATCTCTTTGTATAGGAAGTCCTCGATGATTGAGGTTTTTGTTGTATTACTTAAGTCTAATGTGTTTCTGTCATTTTCGAAAAATATTGATTTTGGCGGTCTTGGTTTTTTAAGTATTTTATCCTTGTGTTTGTCATATAAGTATAATAGTCCATCGGAGTTTGCAAAACCACTAATTAAAAATTGAGGAATGTAGTGGTGTCTTGATGAAAGTTTTTTTAAATACTTATTGAAATCAGTTGTTTCAATATTCATACCTTACTTTATTTTAATGGTTGTGTCTGCAAGTTGCATACAACTTTCTTATCGCTGAATAAAAATTCATTGCTGAAGGGTTAGTACAATTTTTAGATTTTATTTAATTGCCTTCCCTCTAACTGGAAAGAGATTAGTGTGAGGCTTTTAAAAATCATACTCCCTCTTAGCCATATTCAGCCTGATGCCGGCAGAAATTAATGTGTTGCTGGTATTGGTACCAAGGCTTTTAATTTTATATTTTCTTTGCTGCAGCGAAAGATCAAAATAAATATTCTCCCTTATCTCGTAAGAAACTTGCAGCAGTGCATTAAAGCAGTTAGCCTTTACGCCGCTTCCCACTTTATAACCATTCGTTCTTTGCAGAGATAAAGGATCACCTGGATCAACAGGAGGTTTATCTGTATTATACAGTCTGAATGGATTACCGCCAAAGTTATATCCTGCACTGTCAAGCCCCTGGTAATAATACATTGCCCTGGCATAGATATACCATTTTGGCGCAGGCTGATATTTTAGTATACCGATAAACTCCTGGAAATTGGCCCCCAATGGATGTGCCATTGGCTGATTGTAATGGGTGTAATTAGCAACTGAATCATAGTGAGAGTAAACAAATGGCCTAACCCTGTTTAATTCAAACTGCAGGTCCAGGTTGGCAATTCCAAAAGCATCCACATATTTAGCACCCAGTTGATAGCCGTATTTATTTACATAATTGGTGGGGTCGTTTTTCAATTTGCTCAGCACAAATTCATCCAGCAAAAATTGTCCATAAAATTGTAAACGTTTAACCACGTTGGCTTTAAAATCCAACCCCACTTTTGCTTTATCTGAACTGCCATTGGAACTCTCAATAGGGCGCAGAAAAATAATGGGATTGAGATATTGGAAATCAAAATGATTGCGTCTGCCAAAAGTGACAGCCTCAAAAACACCGATGGTTACTGACTTTGAAAGATCAAAACTCAGGTGATGCAGTGCCTGGTATTTTTTATCCAGTAAATTATCGCCAGATTTTACAAATTGCGGCATCAGTTCCATAAAAATATTTTCATAATTGAGTTTCCATATTCTTGTATTCAACTTTAAAAATAAATAACTGTTGCCCCAGTCGCTTAAAAATAAACTGCGGTAGCCATTACCAATAAAATTTTTATCATGGCCAAATTGTACGTCAATGTATTTAGTTACATTAAAAGTTACATATCCCCGTGCATCAAAATAATCTACACCGGTACCTTTAAAACCTTTATAAAAACCATACCCCGGCACAGCTCTTAGAGAAGCAATCTTGTCACGGAAAAACAACGGACCCCTTTCCTGGTTATCCGTCAGTGTGGTGGAAAAACCAATTTTTTTCGCAATCAATCCACGCAGTGTAAGCCCCCTGCTGTTTACAAATACATTATCACCGTTACCAGATTCTTTACCATAAGTAAGCTGCAGCACAGGATTAATCGCTAAAAAAAAGTCTTTTACATCTACTTCCACCAGGTTAGGTTTGGTTTTGTAAAATGTTTTCAATATCGGTGTCCTGCTCATAAAACTTTCCTTACTGCCGGTAACCCATTCGCTGTTATTCATTAAAAAACTGTGCAGGTTATATTCGTCTGTTTTAGTAAGTGACACAGCAACTGTTTCAGAATCACTAACTCCTCCTGCCTTGTTAATACTGTCTATCCTTTCTAATAATGGTACCATTGCCTTACGGCTAAAAGGCTTGATATTGGAAAAGTTCAGCAGCGTATTTTTTTGTCCTTTTATCTCCAGTCTGTCCAGCAATTGATATCCTTTATCACCCTGTTGCAAATAAGTAGTTTGTGCCGCAGCAAAAAACGGACAAATAAAAAACAACAGTTTGGTTAAGCTTTTAATAATTTGCATCGGTTTTTATTTTATATAGTTCTTCTTATTTGGTGAAGTAATTTTTTTGAGCCAGGCATTTGAATAACGATTTAGCTTCACAGGTCTCGCCTTAGGCGAGACACTCTTTTACACTGGGAATACTATTCAGCAATAACATTCTCTCAGAAAATTTTTATTCCTTTTGAAGGACTTTAATTTTTTAATTATTTTCAAGATATGCAAAAATACCTTTTTAAGAACATACAGTTGGTAAATGAAGGCAAAATACAAGTATCCGATGTGTTGATCAGTGGCGAACGAATTGAAAAAATTGCAAACTCCATAACAACATCTTCTGATGTAACGGAGATAAACGGGGAGGGGAAATTTTTATTGCCCGGTATAATTGACAACCATGTACACTTCAGGGAACCCGGGCTTTTATACAAAGGCAGCATCTATACAGAATCAAAAGCGGCAGTAGCCGGTGGCGTTACTTCTTTTATGGATATGCCCAATACCATACCACCCACTTTTACACAGGCCTTGCTGGAAGATAAATTTACACTGGCATCCAAAACTTCCCTTGCCAATTATTCTTTTTACATGGGCACCTCTAACGATAATGCGGCGGAAGCCTTAAGAACAAATGATAAAAAAAATGAGGTATGCGGTATCAAAATTTTTATGGGTTCTTCCACCGGAAATTTATTGTTAGATAATCCGGTTACATTAGACAAACTGTTCAGGGAAAGTGAACTGCTGATAGCCACCCACTGCGAAGATGAAAAAATAATGCAGGAAAATTATGCAAGGATAAAAGCCGAAGGAAGGGAGCTTACCGCAGCAGATCATCCTCTCATCAAAGATGATATCGAATGTTTTGAATCTTCCCTGGTTGCTATACAACTGGCAAAAAAATATAAGAGCCGGCTGCACATCCTGCACATCACCACAGAAAAGGAACTGCAGCTCTTTAGTAACTGGATGCCGTTAAAAGAAAAATTGATCACCGCAGAAGCCTGTGTGCATCACCTGCATTTTACCAGTGATGATTATGAAACACTGGGCAATAAAATAAAATGCAATCCCGCCATCAAAGCACCGCACAACAAAGCTGCATTATGGAAGGCAGTATTAAATGACACTATCGACAGCATCTCAACAGATCATGCACCACATATGCTGGAAGAAAAGAATGTTCCTTATGAGCAGGCACATGGCGGTGTTCCCTTTGTTCAGCATTCACTGAGTATGATGCTCCACTATGTAAAAGAAGGAACAATCAGTTTAGAAAAAGTAGTGGAAAAAATGTGTCACTCCATTGCCACTATCTATCAAATAAAAGACAGGGGATTTATCAGGGAAGGTTATTATGCAGATTTAGTAGTAGTGGATATGCAAACACCGTACACCGTTAGTGCAGCAAATATTTTATATAAGTGCGGATGGAGCCCTTTAGAGAATTTTACATTTCCTGCATCTATAGAAAAAACATTTGTGAATGGCACCATGGTTTATGCTTGTCCCGCCAAAGGCGGGGTAAATATCTGGAATGAATCTGTACAGGGCAAACGCCTTTTGTTTGAAAGGAACTAAAAGCTGAAACCGCATGGAAATAGATAAAACCACATTAGACGATCTCTCCATTCTAAATATCGAAGACGATTTTTCCGTTTTCAATAAAATGAACTTTTGCAGGACCGCTGGTGGTAAGCATAAGCTGTTTCTAAATTTTTCTACTCCACTTATTACGGTGGAGCAAATTGAAGGCGTACAGCAAGCACTGCAGGCAATTATTACCAGGGAAAATTTTTGGCCTCAACAAATAAGCAATGGTTCTGTAATGGTGCTTGAAAAATTTTACGCAGCCACCATCGATGAGATACCCGAGTTCCCTTCTGCAGCAGGAGCTCTTACATACAAACTGATCCACGGACCAGATTTTTCTTTTGTAAAATATTCTACCGAGCATGCTTTCGATTTTATAAAAGGCATGCAGCAAATGGTTGCTCATTTTTTAACGGATGATGCACCTTCACCAATAAAAAAATTATTATTAACCGCAAATAAAATCCTTAACAAGCAACAGTTTGAAATGGTAAAGCAGTTCAATAAATCTGTAGCAATGCCCATCTCCAGACAATTATCGCTGGCGCATTTTATTCGTTACCGGTACAAACAAAACATACTTGACCTGCTGGATATTTATTACCAGCTGGATGGATGGTATGGTATGGCAATGGCTGTAAAACATTTTAAACTGGTGTTTCCAAAATTTAATCCTGAGCGTAAGCCCCTGCTGAAAGTAAAAGGCTTGTTTCATATTTTATTACCTCATCCTGTAGCGTATGACGTTGCATTGCTGCCGGATAAAAATTTTCTTTTCCTTACCGGGGCCAATATGGCTGGCAAAAGCACTTTTATCAAATCAGTAGGCACAGCGGTATTCCTGGCGCATATTGGTATGGGTGTACCTGCCGAAGAAATGGAGCTGAGTTTTTTTGATGGGCTGCTGAGTAACATTAATGTAATGGATAACATTGTGAAAGGCGAAAGCTATTTCTACAACGAAGTGCAACGCATCAAATCAACCGTGCAAAAAATAGCTGATGGCAGAAATTGGCTGATACTGATTGACGAATTATTTAAAGGTACCAATGTGCAGGATGCAATGAAATGCTCCACCACGGTAATTGAAGGTTTTTTAAAAATAAAAAACACTGCATTTATTCTATCAACCCACCTGTATGAAATAGGCGAACCATTGCGCCAGCATTCCAATATCATTTTTAATTATTTTGAAACCGCTGTACAAAACGATGAACTGGTATTCAACTACCAGTTAAAAGAAGGCATCAGCAACGACCGGTTGGGGTACCTGATATTAAAAAATGAAGGCGTAGTGGATATGCTGAAAAAATTGTGAACCTTATTTATCAGCCATACGGCTAATTAATAATTTGAGGTGGTGAAACACTATCGTCTTGTTATAAATCGAATAGGTTCAATTGATTACAATCTTGTTCTTTGACATATTGCGGATAAGTTTTAGAAAATAATTCAAGCAAAGGTA
>JAYVLZ010000297.1:0-6946 GCA_043759175.1 Chitinophagaceae bacterium
ATATAACATCAGTGGCGAATATGCAATGATCAAAGCGGCTGCAAAGATGGGCTGGATAGATGAGAATAAAGCGATTTTAGAAACATTAACCTCATTCAAAAGAGCAGGGGCGGATTTGATCGCCACATACTTTGCAAAAGATGCTGTAAAGTTGATAGGTTAACAAGGCATACTTAATATCTGATGCATATTAGAATTGCTTAATAGCCCGAAGAGCCTGTCCCGATTTTTTTCGGGAGCTAAAATATCAATAGCCCCGGATGAAATCCGGGGTTTGAATATAGAGTAGTTACACAACCCCGGAGGGGTTGAATAAAATGAATGTGTAATTTTATTTCATTTGAATATGTCAAAACATATAAATGATTATTGAAGATGATGACAACCGAAAAAAGTAAACAATTATTCGAAAGGGCACAACAAAGTATCCCCGGTGGTGTAAACTCACCAGTAAGAGCTTTTAAAAGCGTTGGCGGTACACCTGTGTTTATGAAGAAAGCCAAAGGTGCTTACCTGTATGATGCGGATGGCAATAAATACATTGATTACATCGCATCCTGGGGGCCAATGATTTTAGGTCATGCCCATGAACCAGTGGTGAAAGCGATACAGGAATATGCAGAATACTCAACTTCTTATGGAGCGCCAACAGAATTAGAAGTTGATATGGCAGAACTCATCATCAGCATGGTGCCCAATGTGGATCTGATAAGAATGGTGAGCAGCGGTACAGAAGCCTGCATGAGCGCCATTCGCTTGGCAAGAGGTTATACCGGCAGAAATAAGATCATCAAATTTGAAGGACATTACCATGGCCACGCAGATTCTTTTTTGGTAAAGGCCGGCAGTGGTGTGGCAACATTAAATATTCAAACCGTTCCTGGCGTAACTGCAGGGGTGGCAAATGATACACTAACGGCAGCGTATAACGATTTGGAAGCGGTACAAAAATTAACGGCACAATACCAGGGCGAAATAGCAGCCATCATCGTAGAACCTGTGGCTGGCAATATGGGGTGTATTTTACCGGCACCGGGTTTTCATGAGGGGCTTCGTAAACTCTGTGACGAAGAGGGTATTGTTTTCATCTTTGATGAAGTGATGACGGGTTTTCGTTTGGCTCCCGGTGGTGCACAGGAAAAATTAAATATTAATGCAGATCTGGTGACCTATGGAAAAGTGATTGGTGGCGGTTTACCGGTTGGTGCATTTGGTGGAAAGAAAGAAATTATGCAGCACATTGCTCCGCTGGGAAATGTTTACCAGGCAGGCACATTAAGTGGTAACCCCATTGCAATGATTGCTGGTTATACTTTACTGAAAGAATTAAAAAATAATCCGTCTATCTACAAAGAACTGGATGATAAAACAGCGTACCTCCACAAAGGTTTGGATCAGGTGCTGGCAGCGTGGGGGCAACCTTATATCATCAACCGTTTTGGCTCTATGATCAGTGTACACTTTAGTGATCATCCCATTATAGATTTTAAAACAGCAGCCTCGGCAACCAATGATCAGTTTAAAAAATACTTTCATGCCATGCTGAACAAAGGCGTTTATCTGCCACCATCTGCCTTCGAAAGCTGGTTCCTTAATAATGCACTCACCTATACTGACCTGGATGAAACCATCAGTAAAACACAGGACAGTTTACAGGAAATAAAATAATCGCTCCCTCCTTTAGTTAATAGTCTATTAATTTAATAGAAAAATATTCTAAATAGTCCACTAATTTAGTAGGAATTCCCTATTTTTGGTTTTTGCACACCAAATCCATTTGGTTTTACGTTTTTTAATTTATGTCAGAAAATAAAAAGTTGATTCCTGGAGAGCATGATCAGCAACCAGCATCCCCGGATGCTGCTAATTATTTGTTTCCCATATTTCTTAAACTGGAGCAACTGTCGCTGCTGATTGTAGGCGGGGGTTATGTAGGAAATGAAAAGCTCGTTGCTGTTTTGCAAAACTCCCCTAAGGCAAGAATTAAATTAGTGGCTGCTTCCATCAGTGAAGAGATAAAGGAGCTTGCAAAGAATTATCCAAATGTACAATTGATTGAACGCCCTTACCAGCCGGATGACATCAATGGCCATGACATAGTGATCGCTGCGTTAAATGACAGTAAGGTGAGTGAACAGGTAAGTATTGATGCAAAGCAAAAAGGTAAACTGGTGAACGTGGCAGATAAGCCTGCCCTCTGTGATTTTTATTTGTCCTCCGTTGTACAAAAAGGTAATCTCAAAATAGCAATATCCACCAATGGAAAATCACCCACAATAGCAAAAAGATTAAAAGAATTTTTAAATGAAACCCTGCCGGCTGAGTTAGATGATTTGCTGGGCAACATGCAAAATATCCGCAATAAAATAAGCGGGGATTTTGCCGAAAAGGTGAAGCAGTTAAATGAGATCACAAAAAAATTGGTTGAGGATAAATAGCTATGCAGAATCAGACACCAGAAGAAATAATAGAAAAAATCACTCATTCGCATGAAGTGGTGTTAACAGCGCAGGAGTTTTCTTCGTCCAGGAGAAAAGTCTTCGGTAAATATATGATAGCAGCGGCTGTGGTGGCACTGGTTGTGCTGTGTACCTATTTATTTTTATCTGCAGCGCAACTAACCGAACTGCAGGCAGCACTGCATAAAGACAATTATTTATTTTACTGGATGCTGCTGGTGGGTTTTACTGCAGAAATTGTTGCAGGTTCCATGGGCATGGGATATGGTGTTATCTGCACCACCATTTTATTAATACTAAATGTGCCGCCTCCTGTAATCAGCGCCAGCATTCATTCTGCTGAATCTTTTACCAGCGCTGCAGGCTCCATCAGTCACTGGCAGTTGGGAAACATCAATAAAAAATTGGCGAAGTCCCTGGCAATTCCGGCAATTATAGGTGCAGTAATTGGGGCATTATTATTATCGTATGTGGGTGAACGTTATGCAAAAATTACCAAACCATTTATTGCTGTTTATTCCATGTATCTCGGAATAAGAATTTTGCAAAACGCATTTAAAAAAAGAGAAATTAACCAAAAGAAAAAAGCAACAAAAATTACAGCGTTAGCATTAATTGGCGGCTTCATTGATTCATTTGGAGGTGGTGGCTGGGGCCCGTTGGTAACTGGAACATTCATAAAAAACGGGCATACACCAAGGTACGTTATTGGCAGCTCCACCTTAGCAAAATGTGTTCTCACCGTGGCAAGCGCTGTAACTTTTATTTTTACCATCGGTATCCATCACTGGAATATCGTTGCAGGTTTATTGATTGGTGGAATTGTTACTGCACCTTTTTCAGCCATGCTCACGGCTAAACTTCCTACCAAAAAAATGTTTGTTGCTGTGGGTATCGTAGTTATTTTTTGCAGCCTCATTACTATTTACAGGGCAATTTTTTTGTAAACCCCTATCCCCTCCCGATAAAAATCGGGATAAATTCCGGGGGATAAAAAGCAGATTACGTTTTATTTTTTTTGTAACCAACATTTGGTTTTCAATTAGGCTTCATTGGCGTCGCACTCTTGTACGATGTGCCATTATTGGGCTTTTATTGAAGCGTAATAATGGGTGCAGTACTCACTTCTGAACTTTACATATATTTGATAGTATGAAATGGGTTACAAGAGAGCGGCCAAAAATAGACAGGATAGCCTGTCCATGGCTCATCAAACAATTTGTTGATCAGGAGGCCGAATTCATTTACGTTCCTTTTAAAGATGTTCTTGAAACGGCGAAAGCATTCAATGCAATTCCCTTTGATATACCTGGTGTGGAATTCACACACTATGGAGACAAAAGCACTTTCGACTATATCATAAAAAAGTATAAAATAAAAGATCCCGCCGTTTTAATAATGGCTGCAATTGTAAGGGGTGCAGATACTGACCGCCACGATATTGCCAATGAGGCTGCAGGCTTGTGGGCCATTTCTGCAGGGCTTGCGTACAATATCACAGACGACCATCAGTTGCTGCAAACGGGCATGATCATATATGACGGTCTGTATAGCTGGGCAAAACATTTGTATGATCAGAAACACACACAAGCTCCCTTCGAAAATTTATTGCTGGATGTGTACAATAAATTTTTAAAAACCAACAACACTCCAAAGAAAAAAATCCCCAATTGGGCGAAGGAATTAAAAGAATTAATACAGGACCAGATAGACACCAACTTTACTTTTGATTTAAAAGAAATTTCCAGTGCATTGCATGTACACCCATCTTACCTCTCAAGAGAATTTTCCAAATATTTTGATAATCTCAGTTTTGGAGAATACATCAGAAAGCTTCGGATTGATAAAGCGGTTGAATTGATCAAAACTTCCGAATATTCCCTTACTGAAATAGCTTACCTCACCGGCTTTTCCGATCAAAGCCATTTTACCAGGATCTTCAAAAAACACACCGAAAAAAACCCATCTGCATTTAAAAAAAGTTTGCAAAAAAAGTAAACAGTATACAAAACAGCAACAATATGCTATTCAGCATCGGCTTGAGTTTGTTTCTTTGTGTAAATAATTTTTTTAAATACAGCACAAAGAGCGTATGAGAAATCCATCACAATCCACTTATTCATTAAAAGAGGTAGTATTTTATTTTTTTAAATTGGGTACAATTGGCTTTGGCGGCCCGGTTGCTTTAGTTGGCTATATGCATAAAGACCTTGTTGAAAACCGTCAATGGATTTCAGAGGAAGAATATAAGCAGGGTCTTGCTTTAGCTCAGTTGATGCCGGGACCTTTAGCCGCCCAGTTGGCTATTTATATAGGATTTGTTCACCACAGAATTTTAGGTGCAACATTGGTGGGCATTGCATTTGTGCTGCCATCTTTTGTGATGGTGGTATTGCTGGGTATGCTGTATAAACTGTATGGCGGGTTATCCTGGATGCAGGCTGTATTTTATGGGGTAGGCGCTGCAGTTATTGGCATCATTGCAATCAGTTCTTATAAACTTACCACCAAGTCTATTGGTAAATTCAGCATGCAGTCTTTTCGGCAACATTGGATGCTGTGGTTGTTTTACATTATTGCAGCAGTCATTACTTTTATCACACAGCAGGAAGCCGTTTTATTATTCATAGCAGCAGGATTGTTATACATGTTTATAAAAGCTCCACCAAAATGGCTGAATACTAAAACTGCCAATTCATTTATACTGCTGCAAATAGGATTCTGGAATTATGAAGATTCAACCCTTATAAAAATTGCCATCTTCTTTGCCAAAGCGGGTGCATTTGTTTTTGGCAGTGGCCTTGCTATCGTTCCTTTTTTACATGCAGGTGTAGTTATAGAAAATCACTGGCTTACGGAAGCACAGTTTGTGGATTCAGTTGCGGTGGCAATGATCACACCAGGGCCCGTTGTTATTACGGTTGGCTTTATTGGTTATTTGGTGGCAGGATTTCCCGGTGCCACAGTAGCGGCTTTGGCTACGTTTCTCCCTTGTTATTTATTAACGGTTCTGCCTGCACCCTATTTTAAAAAAATCGCAAAGAACCAATCTGTCAAAGCATTTGTGGATGGCATTACAGCAGCCGTTGTTGGTGCATTGGTGGGTGCTGTAATAGTGATTGCAAGCCGTTCCATTAAAGATATTCCTACAGCCCTTATTGCATCAGGTGCAACATTGGCATTAATTTATTTCCAAAAATTGAAAGAGCCCTATATTATTTTAATAGCGGCACTGATTGGTTTAATTTTAAAACTATTATTATGAAATGGATTACCCGGGAGCGTCCAAAGATTGACAGGATTGCCTGTCCATGGCTGATAAAAAATTTTACAGACAAAGATGCTGAATTCATTTACGTTCCGAAAGAAAAAGTATTTGACAAAGCCAAAGAGTTGAACGCAATTCCTTACGATATACCGGGTGCTGAGTATTCCCATTATGGTGATGAATGTACATTTGATTTCATCATTAAAAAACACCGGCTTACTGATCCTGCTTTATTGCAATTAGCAGTTATAGTGAGAGGTGCAGATACCGACCGGTTTGATCTTGCATTGCAGTCAGCAGGATTGTGGGCAATCTCAGCAGGCCTTTCATACAATATCAAAGACGATTATGAAATGCTTGCAACTGGAATGAAACTGTATGATGCATTGTACAGTTGGGCTAAATTTGTGCAGGATGAAACGCATACCTGGAACCCTGGATTGATGAAATAAACAATCCTTCCCAATTGTTTTATTTACTGCTGTATTTATTCAGGGCAAACGCATTAAAATTTCTAAAGCCTGAAAGGCCGATATTTTTATAAAAAAAAGGATTCTATATCCAGCATTAACCCAGAAGGGCAATGTTGTCATTACATTAAGAAAAGAACTCCAAAATAAGGTAATAAGGTGGACTGCTATTATTATACTTTACTACTAAGATTAAAGAAAAACCTTAGTAGTAAGATTAAAAAATGCCTTTTTTTGCCGTAAAAAATTTTAATGGGGTTGCCCTGGCACACTGCAGCATTTACCTATTCAATAAAATATTTTTTTACAGATTCATAATTTCTGAACCCATATAACAATTGTGCTAAACTAAGCCCCGATTCTCTATAAATAAGGAACGCTGTTTTTAGTTCCTTTTGCCTGAACACAACGCTTAAAATATCACGGGCATGTTTCCATTGCAGTCTTTTTTTTATGCGTTGGATTTCTTCTTTATTCAACGGGCAAGCCTGGTCATCTAAAAAATGAAAATTCATCGGATAAGTTAACCGCAAATAAGCAAAACTATCGTTTCCATAGTTAAATTCCTGCTGGGGATGCTGCCTCCATGTTACCAAACCGGGCTGCAATTTTATAACAGGATACCTGGATGCCAATTTTAAATACAATGCAGTATCGCTGATATAACGGGTTGGATTAAACCCGTTGACTGAGTCAAATATTTCCTTCTTAAAAATTGCCCCGATGGGTCCATACCTGAATATTTCCAT
>JAYVLZ010000298.1:0-12372 GCA_043759175.1 Chitinophagaceae bacterium
TCCTTTGGCAGGCATATATGTTTCCTGGTCCCATTCCAAAACTGCAGCGGCGTATTTTACATCCGCAATTTTTTGCATCTTTGTTTTGTAGCTGTTGTACATTTCCGCAGAATTCATCTTAATAAAAATTTTAATGAAAATTCAAGATATAACATCTTTCCTTGAAAATATTGCTCCCGTTCATTTGCAGGAAAGTTATGATAATGCAGGATTGATAACTGGCGATCCTCTTTGGGAGTGTACCGGCATCATCTCTTCTTTAGATGCCACAGAAGCAGTGGTGGCTGAAGCAATTGAAAAGAAATGCAATTTAATAGTAGCACATCATCCTATAATCTTTGGAGGGCTTAAGAAAATTACAGGAAAAAATTATGTAGAGAAAACAATTATTGCCGCTGTTAAAAATGATATTGCCATTTATGCAATACATACTAACCTTGATAATTTAATTAAAGGAGTTAATGGAAGGATGGCTGATATGCTGGGCCTGGTAAACAGGCAGATATTGCAACCCAAAAAAAGTTTGTTGAAAAAATTAAGTGTGTTTGTTCCGGAAGAACATGCGGAAAAAGTACGTCAGGCAATTTTTGAACAGGGAGCAGGACAAATAGGAAATTACAGTGAATGTAGTTTTAATGTTGTTGGCGAAGGTACGTTCAAGGCTGGAACTGGTACTAACCCTTATGTTGGAAAGATTGGTGAAAGGCACCGGGAGAGAGAAGTAAAAGTGGAAGTGATTTTTCCAAATTGGATTGAAAAAGCAGTAATAAGTGCTATGGTTCAGGCTCATCCTTATGAGGAAGTGGCTTATGATATTTTTATTGTTGACAATGAATATACTTCATTTGGAAGCGGCCTGACAGGAGAATTAACAGAACCTTTAGAAGAATTGGAATTCCTCCAAAAGATTAAAGCATCCTTCAAACTGAAAATAATACGACATACTGAATTAACCGGCAAGAAAGTTAAAAAAGTAGCTCTTTGTGGCGGGGCAGGCAGCTTTTTGATCAGGTCTGCCATTGCCTCGGAGGCTGATTTTTATATTACGTCCGACGTGAAGTATCATGAATTTTTTGATGCAGAAGGGAAGTTGGTGATTGCAGATATTGGTCATTATGAAAGTGAACAGTACACCATCGACTTACTTTTTGATATTTTGAAGGAAAAATTCCCTAACTTCGCCGTCCAAAAAACAGGAGTAAAAACTAACCCGGTTCATTATTTTCTGTAACACTTAATATCAAATAACAAATAACAATGGCTTCAGTAAAAGATTACTCTGTAGAAGAAAAATTAACATCCCTGGTAAGTCTGCAAAAAATTGACAGCAAAATGGATGAAATTCAAATTCTTAAAGGCGAATTGCCCATGGAGGTAAAAGACCTGGAAGATGAAATTGAAGGGTTGCATGCACGTCTTACCCGGGTGGAAGAAGAAGTAAATGGTATGCAGGATTTTATCAATCAAAAAAAAGAAGCAATAAAAGAAGCAGAGGCACTGATAAAAAAATACGAAAAGCAAAGTGAAAATGTAAAGAACAACCGGGAGTTTGAGGCAATCAATAAAGAAATTGAAATGCAAACCCTGGAGGTGAAGCTTTGCGAAAAACACATCAAGGATGCTACAGAAGAAATAGGTGAAAAAGCAAAACAACTGGAAATTGCAAAAAAAGCCATCAATACAAAAGAAGGTAACCTAAGCGGTAAAAAAGGTGAACTGGAAAAGATCATCAGCGAAACAGAAAAAGAAGAGAAGCACTATCATACTATGGGTGTAGAAGCAAGGGCACATGTGGATGAAAGATTGATATTAAGCTACGACCGTATCAGGAAAAATTATCGCAACGGTCTGGCTGTGGTACCGGTAGAAAGAGATAGCTGCGGTGGATGTTTTCATGCTATTCCCCCACAGAG
Organism: Chitinophagaceae bacterium; assembly: GCA_043759175.1. Lineage (GTDB taxonomy): Bacteria > Bacteroidota > Bacteroidia > Chitinophagales > Chitinophagaceae > Ferruginibacter. The sequence continues at coordinate 1,914 of JAYVLZ010000298.1, forward strand.
ACAAAGTGAAATTAAGTTACGTAAAAAAGTGATCGTTTGCGAAAACTGTGGACGCATCCTGGTTGATAATGATTTAAACGACAGCATAGAAATTAAATAAAGATTACTTTAAAAGAATATTATAGAAAGCCCGCCTTTGTAAGGTGGGCTTTCATTATTTAACAGAGAACGAAACCTTTTATTTAACCTCCGTCTGTTGTAAAAAATAAACTAATTTGCCGGTCAATTTATGCTGCAAAAATTATACATACAGAACTACGCTATCATAGATGAAATAAAGATCGGTTTTTCAGAAAACCTTAATGTGATCACCGGCGAAACGGGTGCTGGTAAAAGTATTTTAATGGGGGCGTTAAGCCTTATCTTAGGAGAAAGAGCCGAGCCTTCAGTGCTGAGAGATACAAATAAAAAATGTGTAGTGGAGGGCCAATTTGCTACAAAGAACACCCTGATTAAATCTTTTTTAGCAGCTTATGAATTAGACGCCGGGGAAGAACTGATCTTGAGAAGAGAAATAGCAGTTAATGGAAAATCAAGGGCCTTTGTTAATGATACACCAGTTAATCTGAACCAGTTAAAAGAGTTGAGTTCTTTATTGGTTGACCTGCACCAGCAATTTGATACACTGGAATTAGGGGATCATAATTTCCAAAGAGAAATATTGGATGCATTAGGCGACAATAATAACTTATTGATTGATTTCAAGAGAGTGTTTACAGAATATGTTGATAAAAAAAATCTGCTGCAGGTTTTAAAAAGACAACAACAGGATGCTAACCTCACATTTGATTATAATAAATTTTTATTTGATGAATTAGATAATGCCGGTTTAAAAGAAAATGAGCTGGAAGATTTAGATGCGGAACTTAAATTACTAAGCAATGCAGAAGAAATTAAACAGCAACTCAACAATATTTTTTTTGAACTAAAGGAGAGTGAACAGCCAGTAGTACAGCAATTAAAATCACTGGTAAATAAGTTGCATTCACTCAGGCAATTTCATGCTCGTATAGAAGATTTGGAGAACAGGTTGCAAAGTACACAATATGAAATAGCTGACATTGCTGATTGCATTGATGGCATTAATGATTCAGTAAAATATAACCCTGAAAGACTGCAGGTTGTGAATGATAAAATTTCACTTGGATATAAATTATTAAAGAAACATAATGTAAACACTACAGGCGAATTGCTGGAAATAAAAGAAAGTTTACAGGCAAAGCTGGATGATGTACTGAACATTGAAGAATCCATATCAGCAAATGAAAAGGAAGTTCAGTATCTGCTTGACCAATGCAGCCAAATGGCCGAAGTAATTTCTGGAAATCGTCATAAAGCTGTAAAGCCTTTAGTGGAAAAAGTAAATGTATTATTGGCTAAAGTTGGCATGCCCAATGCTGTGATAAAAATTGAAGTAACACCAGTTGCCATTAACCAATATGGAAAAGACAATATCATGTTTTTGTTTGATGCAAACCTGCCTGCCGGACAGGCAGGTAAAAGTAACAGGTTTGAGCCATTGAGCAAAGTTGCCAGTGGGGGGGAGTTGAGCAGGATCATGCTTTGCATCAAATCTTTGGTTGCCCAAAAATTGCAGTTGCCGGTATTAATATTTGATGAAATTGATACCGGAATCAGTGGGGAGGCTGCACGGCAGGTTGGAGCCATCATGAAGGAATTATCTGCTAAGCACCAAGTGATTACCATCACACATCAGCCACAGATAGCTGCTAAAGCAAACGCACATTATTTTGTGTTCAAATCCGATAAATCAGATCAAATAGCCACTTCTATCCGCCTGTTAACCAATGAAGAACGGGTACAAACCATAGCACAAATGCTGGCCGGAGAAAATCCAACGCCAGTAGCATTAAAAAATGCAAAAGAAATGATGAAAGTTTAAGCTAAAAGGAAGAATTTATCATATTTCATTAACTCTTGCAGTCAGTAAATTGTCCTTTTCAACATCCTTTTTAACATTTTAAAGCTATTGATGGCTTTATTTTTGCACCCTCAATTTTTTTTAAAATATACTATGATGAAAATGAATTCAAAAAAGAACTCAAGCCTTGGTTTTATATTAATGCTTATCTGTTTGATTCATTTGCCAATTGCTTTTGCGATACCTAAATCCGTCAAAACAAATTTATTTTACCTGGCAAAATCAAAAGATGCAATCGCTGTTTTTACTGCAATGGATGATAACGCTTCTCTTTACAATGTTTATGACAGTCTGCAGTTAAAGGAAAGAGGTTTGTCAAGAAAAGTTTTTGATTATGCATTGAATGGTTTTAAAAAGATCAGGGCAGCAGGTGGGATAGAAAATGACAGAATTCTTTCTATCCTTGATTTTACCAAACCATCTTCAGATAAAAGGTTGTTTATAATTGATATAAAAAACACTAAACTTCTTTTTAATACTTACGTTGCTCATGGTATGAAATCGGGTAAAGAATTTGCCCGTGCTTTTTCCAATGCAATGGAGAGCAATAAAAGTAGTCTTGGTTTTTATAAAACTGCAGATACGTATGTTGGAAAAAATGGTTACTCAATGCGGTTGATAGGATTAGAAAAAGGATTTAATGACAATGCTTACCGGAGAGATATTGTAATACATGCAGCAGATTATGTAAATGAAGGAACAATCCGTTCAAAGGGCTGGATTGGCCGCAGTTGGGGGTGCCCGGCATTACCTGAAGGTTTAAATAAACCAATCATTGATAAAATAAAAAACGGCACTTGCTTATTCATCTTTGGTACCGATAAAAAATACCTACTTCGCTCTGCAATGCTCAGAAAAAATGCACACGAATTGGCACTTAAATAAATGATTTTTTGTACAATATTCAAACTCCCTGTAAAATGGGAGTTTTTTTGTTTTATCATTTCACTGCTTAATAATAACTTCACCCAAAATAATTTATTAATGAGTTTAAGAAATTTGCTAAAAGGTACGGGTGTGGCTATTGTAACACCTTTTCAGAAAGATGAATCAGTTGATTTTGTTGCTTTAGAAAAGCTAATTGATTTCATTATTGGTAATGGAGTAGAATATGTTGTATCCCTTGGAACAACAGGTGAAACGCCTACTTTAACAAAGCAGGAAAAGCTGGACATTGTAAATTTTACATTGGACAAAATAAACAGCCGTGTTCCTGTAGTGGTGGGTATTGGTGGTAACGATACCAGGGAAGTGATTAACACAGTAGAAAGTTTTCCACTGGATAAAGTTGCCGCTGTATTGAGTGCGGCTCCTTATTATAATAAACCATCGCAGGAAGGAATTTTTCAGCATTATAAGGCAATTGCCAAAGCATCACCCAAGCCAATCATTCTTTACAATGTACCAGGCAGAACCGGACGCAATATGGAACCACCCACCAGCATCCGTTTAGCTACTGAAGTAGAAAATATTGGCGGGATAAAAGAGGCTGGCAACAGCATTCCACAATGTATGCAGCTGTTAAGGGACAGACCGGATAATTTTTTAATTGTAAGTGGCGATGATGATTTAGTATTGCCAGAACTGGCTGCCGGTATTGATGGTGTGATCAGTGTGGTGGCTAACTGTTTTCCTAAAATATTTTCAGATATGGTTAGGGCCGGATTGAAAAATGATTTTACGGCGGCTAAAAAATTAAACGATCCGTTGATAGAGGCATATAATTTATTATTTGCAGAAAATAACCCTGCAGGGGTGAAAGCATTTTTATACGAGATGGGACTGATAAAAAATGTTGTTCGTTTGCCGTTGGTGCCATTGAGTGATGCTGTTCATCAAAAAGTAAAAGAATACCTGAAAAAATAATGCTGAACAAAATCAGGAATAAAAAAATAACTAACGGAATACTAAAGTACTTTTATTTATGTATCAGCATTTTATTTTCGTGGCCAGTATTTTCTCAATATAAACTCACGGTGGTTTTAAATGAAGTACCTGCATCTCATATCAGGGATACTATTTTTATTGCCGGTAATTTTAATGGATGGAATCCTGGTAATGCTGATTACCAGTTTCAGGCAAAAGATAGTATCCGTGTAGTAGAATTAAAGGGATTAAATGCAGGAACTTATGAATTTAAATTTACAAGAGGAAGCTGGGGAAAAGTAGAATCTTTGGCTGGCGGAACAGACGTAACGAATCATGTTATAAAATTAACCAGCGATACTTCTTTGTATTATTCTGTTGCAGGCTGGGCAGATGATTTTGCCCCTTTACCAAAAGCACATACAGCTTCTCCAAATGTGCAGGTGCTGGATACTGCTTTTGAAATACCACAATTGAACAGGTACAGGCGTATCTGGGTTTATTTACCTGCAGCATACAGTAAAAGTAAAAAATGCTATCCTGTTATGTACATGCAGGATGGTCAAAATATTTTTGATGAATATACTTCGGCCTATGGAGAATGGGGTGTTGATGAAAATCTTGATTCATTAGTTACAAAAGGAAGGCCAGCCTGTATTGTAGTGGGCATAGATAATGGTGGTGATACAAGAATGAATGAATACAACCCGTATGAATTTACCCGGAAGAATTCGGTAACATCAAAAACATTTTTGCCTGAAGGGGATGAGTACCTTGCATTTATCAGTAATACCCTTAAACCTTTTGTGGATAAGCATTACAGAACATTACGATCCAGGGAGAATACCATCATTGCCGGAAGTTCTATGGGTGGATTGATCTCTTACTATGCTTTACTAAAGTATCCGAAGGTATTTGGGAATGCTGGTGTTTTTTCTCCGGCTTTTTGGACGGCGAATGAAATTGACCAATTAACAGATTCGCTTGCTGGTAAGTTGGATGCCAAACTCTTTTTTTATATGGGTGATGCAGAAGGAAAAGAAGACGTGGACAGAATGAATGGTATAATTGAAAAAATTGGGAAAAAATCTTCGGCTATGATTTGTTTGGTAATTGATCCGGAAGGCAAACACAATGAGCAGGCATGGCGAAAATGGTTTGCTGAATTTTACAAATGGATAATGGCTGATGGTTTTAATGTAATAACAAATTACAGGAATTAGATCTTGTAACACATTCCTCCCAAAGCCAATTCCGTATTAGGGAAAATAGCTGCAGTTTCTGCAAGGAATTCATCCAGCAACTCATATTTAGCAGAAAAATGACCAATCAGTAATTTGTTTACACAGGCTTTTTGTGCAATGGTGGCAGCCTGTAAGGTAGTAGAATGAAACCTTTCAGCAGCTTTCTTTTCATCCGCTTGCAGATAGGTAGTTTCATGATAAAGCAAATCAACTCCCATTACCTTTTCTACCAGGCTTTCATCAAAAATTGTATCTGCACAGTAACCGTAAGTCTTGGCTTTTGTGCCTGCAATGGTAACTTCTTCATTAGGTATAATGGTTCCTTTTTTTGTAATATAGTCTTCTCCTTTTTGCAGCCTTTCATAAAAACTGGCAGGAATATCAAAAGATTTTATTCTTTCCACATCAATCCTCCTGGGATTCTTTTTTTGTTTGAACAAAAATCCCCAGCACTCAATTCTGTGCTGCACTTTAAAACTTTTCACAATGATTTTACTGTCATTTAAAATTTCTTTGTCTTCACCTAAGCCATGAAAATATAATTTGTAACAAAGGGCTGTTTTGGCAACCTCCAGTTGCAGATCAATAATTTTTTCTAATGCCGGGTCGGCATACAGGTGAAGGTCCTGGCTACGGCCCAGTAAACTCATACTGGTCAATAATCCTATCAGGCCAAAATAATGATCGCCATGCAGGTGAGAAATAAAAATATGATTGATTTTGCTGCGGCGGATTTTGTATTTCGCCATTTGCATTTGAGTTCCTTCACCACAATCAATCAGATAACTTTCTTCCAGCGATTGAAGTACCTGCGCCGTAGGCAACCTGTCAAAGGCAGGAATGGCTGAATTATTACCAAGAATGGTTAATGCTAACATCTGGAGGGGTTAATGATATTTTGTTTATTATTTTTCAGAACAGTATGTGTGTGATTTTGTTGCATATCTCAAAATTGGTTTCAGATATCTGTATCTTCTTCGCCATCCAGCAATTCTCTTTCAATTTCTTCCATCTGTACAATATCCCAGGCTTCACTCTCTGAAGGAGTTACATTCATTAATTCCAGTAATTCGGCTCTGTCTAATAATTCTTCCACCGGCTTTTGCATTTCACATATAACAAAGGAATGGTTGTTTTCGTAAAATTGCTGTTGAACCAATACCAGTGCCTCACCTGCTTTTTCTTCCATTGTGTTCACATTCTTTAAATTAAGAATTACATGGGGTATGTCTTTTTGCATGTAAGCAAGCAGCAAACGGGTAAGTTCCTCTGTCATATTAACAGACAGCGCAGCTTCTTCCGGCGTAATTACAGTGAATCTTTCTTTGGTATCTATTTTGACATTCATCTACTTTGATTGACGATTATAGTAGTTAGACAGGCACTTAAAAAAAGAATAAACAGTTTTAGTTTTCTTACTTTTATAGTACCGGTTGATTTTTGTAAAGAAAGTGATTTTTTTTGTTTTACAATGTTGTAATTATTAAAGTTTAAACGTTAGAAGGGAAGGGTTATTATAAGTCCATTGACGGGTAATTCAAGACCATTCTGCATTAACAGACAAATTTTTTAACTTTTCAACATTTCAACATTTCATCCCTTGAGCAAACTAATTCTACTAAATTATCGTTATTATTGTACAAGCTAAATTCAATATAAATGGATAATAATTTTTCAGCCCAGGTAAAAGAAATAATTTCCTACAGCAGGGAGGAAGCGCTGCGGTTGGGTAATGATTTTATTGGCACCGAACATTTAGTGTTGGGTTTAATAAGAGATGGCGAAAACACCGCCATTAAAATCCTTAAATCTCTTAACGTAGACCTTTACGAATTACGCAAAGAAATTGAAGTTGCTGTAAAGGATAAAACAGGAAAGAACATTGCCAATATTAATTCTCTTCCACTCACCAAGCAGGCAGAAAAAGTAATACGTATCACTGTATTAGAAGCCAAGGCTCATAAAAGCACCATGGTGGAGAGTGAACATTTAATGCTTTCAATTTTAAAAAATAAAGAGAACATTGCAACACAAATACTCAACCAGTTTGATGTGGACTATGATATGTTTAAAAATGAACTGGGTTTTGTAACAAGCAATCCCCCCAAAGCAGAATTTTCAGATGAGAACGAAGATGATTTTGATGAAGAAAGAAAGCAGTATGGCCAGCAGCCAAAGGCACAAAGAGGCGGAGCTGCCGGACAACCCAAAACTAAAACACCCGTGCTGGATAATTTCGGCAGGGATATTACCAGGCTGGCAGAAAATGGATCTTTGGATCCGATTGTAGGTCGTGAAGTAGAGATAGAAAGGGTTTCCCAAATTTTATCAAGAAGGAAGAAGAATAACCCAATATTGATTGGTGAACCAGGTGTGGGTAAAACTGCTATTGTAGAAGGATTGGCTTTAAGGATCGTACAAAGAAAAGTAAGCAGGGTATTGTTTGATAAAAGAGTGGTATCACTTGATCTGGCTGCATTGGTGGCAGGTACAAAATACCGTGGCCAGTTTGAAGAAAGAATGAAGGCCATTATGAATGAGCTGGAGAAAAACAGGGATGTGATTCTTTTTATTGACGAGATACATACCATCGTAGGAGCAGGCGGAGCCAGTGGTTCTTTAGATGCAAGCAATATTTTTAAACCGGCTTTGGCAAGAGGAGAATTGCAATGTATTGGTGCTTCCACTTTGGATGAGTACCGTATGCACATCGAAAAAGATGGAGCATTAGACAGGAGGTTCCAGAAGGTGATTGTAGATCAGCCATCGGTTGAAGAAACAATACAGATACTTGCCAACATCAAAAGTAAATACGAAGATTATCACAATGTAACTTATAGCGATACAGCCATTGAAGCCTGTGTTAAGTTAAGCGAACGTTATATGACAGACAGGTTATTGCCTGATAAAGCGATTGATGTTTTAGATGAGGTTGGCGCAAGAAAACACATCAAAAATATCAATGTACCGGATGAAGTGATCAACCTGGAAAAGAAGATTGAAGATATTAAGCTGGAAAAAAACCGGGTGGTAAAGAGCCAGCGCTTTGAAGAAGCAGCTTCTTTAAGAGATTCGGAAAAACGCCTGCAGGAAGAATTGGAGAAAGCGAAAACAAACTGGGAAGAAGAAAGTAAACACAAACGCTACCCGATAGAAGAAGAAGATATTGCGGAAGTGATTAGCATGATGACAGGTATTCCTGTAAAACGGATGGTGCAGGCTGAAACAGAAAAGCTCCGCCGTATGGGAGATGATCTGAAGGGTGCTGTGGTGGGTCAGGACGAAGCCATTTCAAAAGTGGTAAAGGCGATCCAGCGGAACAGGGTAGGATTGAAAGATCCTAAAAAACCAATTGGTACATTTATTTTCCTCGGCCCAACTGGTGTGGGTAAAACTGAACTGGCACGGAGCCTTGCAAGGTATATGTTTGACAATGATGATGCCCTTATTAGAATTGATATGAGTGAGTTCATGGAAAAATTCACCGTGAGCCGTTTGATAGGTGCACCTCCGGGATATGTTGGTTATGAAGAAGGTGGTCAGCTAACTGAAAGGGTTAGGCGTAAACCTTATAGCGTGATATTGCTGGATGAAATTGAAAAAGCTCACCCGGATATTTACAATCTGTTGTTGCAGGTATTGGATGATGGACAGTTAACAGATGGCATGGGCAGAAAGGTGGATTTTAAAAATACCATGATCATCATGACATCCAATATCGGTGCCCGCCAGTTGAAAGACTTTGGTGATGGAGTGGGATTTGCCACTGCAGCAAGAATGCAGCATTCTGATGAAAATAATAAAGCCGTTATTGAAAAAGCATTAAAGCGTACATTCAGTCCGGAGTTTTTAAACAGGATTGATGATGTGGTGATCTTTAATTCTCTTAACAAGGAAAATATTTTTGAGATTATTGATATACTGATGAAGGGTGTAATGAAACGATTGGTTAACCTTGGATTTGGAATGGAACTAACCACTGAAGCAAAAGACTTTATTGCAGAGAAAGGATACGATATTCAGTTTGGCGCAAGACCATTGCACAGAGCAATACAAAAATACCTGGAAGATCCACTGGCAGAAGAAATACTAAATATGAATGTGAAAGAAGGAGACATTTTACTGGCAGACCTGGATGAGAAAAAAGAAAAGATCGTATTTGCTTTAAAGCCGCAGGAAAAAAAGGCAGAAGCCGAATCTGAATCTAAAGTGTAATTATAAGTGATTGATGAATGAAAGCCATCCCGCCAACTACGGGATGGCTTTTTTCTTTGATGGATAGTTTTTTTTGTGGACTTTTGTATTGATGAAAAAGAAAATTGTAACGATTGACGGCTGGTCATCCTGCGGCAAAAGTACATTGGCAAAACAAATGGCAAAGGCCTTGGGATATGTATATATAGACAGCGGTGCCATGTACCGGGCAATCACTTTATATTTTCTCCGGAATAGTATTGACTGGAATGTGAAAAAAGAAGTAAAAGAAGCATTGCAGAACATTCACATGGAATTTCAATTTAATGAAAAATCGCAGCAGTCAGAAATATTCCTGAACGGGGAAAATGTGGAATATCTCATCAGAGATTTAATTGTGGCAGAAAAAGTAAGTGAAGTCGCCACGATAAAAGAAGTAAGGGAATTGGCTGTAGCACAACAACAGCAAATGGGAAAGAAGAAAGGCATAGTGATGGATGGAAGGGATATTGGCACCACCGTGTTTCCAAAAGCAGAATTGAAAATTTTTATGACGGCTGATATTTCTGTAAGAGTGGAAAGAAGATTCAAAGAAATGTATGAAAAGAATCCAAACGTAACCATTGAAGAAGTAAAAAGCAACCTGGAAATGAGAGATTATATTGACTCTAACCGGGAAGTGAGCCCTTTACGTAAAGCTGAAGATGCTGTAACATTAGACAATACCAACCTCACCATGGAGCAACAGCTAAAATTTGCATTGAGCCTTGTACATTAAATAATTCCATTTTAGAGATTTTATCAATTACCCCTTTAGCGGTTTTTAGTGCCTGCATAGATACTATCAACCCAGGTTGCTGCGTTATTAGCTCCGTGCAAATAAAATTATTTTTTCGTTTTAAACTTAATCCAAAAGGCACTGTCAGAAGAAACGAAACCAACTTTTATTACTGAAAACAAAAATTATGAAAAAATCTATCAGCTATTTATCCGTAATAGCAATTTTATCAGCCGGTTTATTTTTTGCATCCTGCAAAAAAAATGATGTTAAAAACAATGACAATACAACCACAGAGGCAGAATTAGCAGTCCAGTCAGATGACCAGGAAAGATTCACCAGCGAAACAGATGCAGTGGCAGATGATGCCAATGCTGCGTTAGAAAATTCCGGAATATCAAATGTTGGAGAAACTCCTCAAACACCACAGTTACC
>JAYVLZ010000299.1:0-6880 GCA_043759175.1 Chitinophagaceae bacterium
CAATGTCACTCCTTCGGAGTTTTTCCAAATGTTTATGACCCTTCTATAATCATTACATCCCTTCGGGATTAAGCCTGAAAGGCTGACAGGATTATAGAACCCAAAAGAATATAAAGTCTTTAAAACCCCAAAGGGGTGATATTATTTCTTAACTAAACGACATTCCCCGAAAGGGGTAGAATAATATTTCTAACTAAACGGCATTGAATCATTATTACATTTCTTATAGTCAGATATATTCAAAGTTTATTCTTTTAATTAATAAATTAGCACGGTCAAAATATGCTCCTTCAAAAAGTTTGAACGCTGGGTAGTTTCCGGGCTCAACAGCATAAATTGGAATTAATTATTTTTGTCCGGTTGTTATTTTTCTACCACTCATCTCATTCTGATAATGCATTGATCGGTCGGCTTAGATTTTTAATTGTAGAAATAATTTATCTTTCAAAAAATTGCCATCATGAATAAAACATCCTTTGCCGCCTTATTAATTATTGTTGCCTGTTACAGTTGCAATGCAAAAAAAGATGAAGACAAACAAACTCCGGTAATCAACAAGGACAGCACTGTTGGCAAAGTAGAAATTTATGATATAAACGCAGCATCCATTATTGACAGCAATGCAACCATAGAAATAATTAGCAAAAATTTTAACTGGTCAGAAGGGCCGCTTTGGATTGCATCAAAACAAATGCTCCTTTTTTCTGATGTGCCGGAGAATAAAATATTTCAATGGAAGAATGGTGGTACTGCAAAGCTTTTTTTAACGCCTTCCGGGTATACCGATACTGCAAAACGGGATGGCGAAAATGGTGCTAATGGCCTGGCACTGGATAAGGATGGACGCCTGTTGCTTTGCCAGTCGGGTAACAGGTGTATAGCAAGATTAAATACTTCATTGAATTCACCAAAAGCAGCATTCACGGTACTGTCAGCTAATTACAATGGCAAAAGATTTAACAGCCCCAATGATTTGGTGGAAGACAGTAAGCGGAATATATTTTTTACTGATCCTATTTATGGATTACCAAAATATGAAAATGATCCAACAAGAGAGTTAAACTTTGAAGGTGTTTTTAAAATAGATGCGGCAGGTAAAACAACGTTGCTGATTGATTCTATTCCAAGACCAAATGGTGTAGCACTTTCACCCGATGAAAAAATATTGTATGTAGCAAGCAGTGATAATATTAAACCCCGATGGTATGCTTACCAACTGGATAATAACAGGAATATTACAAGCGGCGGAATATTACTGGATGCAGCACCCTTAAAAGAAAAGGCCACCATAAAACAAGGGCCCGATGGAATGAAAGTGGATAATAATGGAAACATATTCAGCGCCGGACCTGATGGCATTAATATCATTTCTCCGCAAGGGAAAAGACTGGCACTGATAAAAATTTATAACAGACCTGCTTCCAATTGCGCTTTTAATGAAACAAAAAATATACTGTATGTTACGGCGGATGATGTGATCATTAAAGTAAAGCTGCATCCATAGTTTCTGATGATTTGGTTGTCTTACAAACCAGTTGGCACTTAATAAATAAATTATGAAAAAATACCTGCTTGTTATTTGCGTAATTATATGTTTTTTTGGCTACCATAAAAGCATTGCACAAACATCACCTGTTAAACAAGATCATCCATTTATGATACGTCATTCAGTTATTTTTAAATTAAAGGTTCCAAAAAATTCTACCGAAGAAAAAGAATTTTTGGCTGCGGCAAAAAAACTAGCAGCCATTCCCGGTGTGCAAAATTTTGAATCTTTAAAACAAACCAGCAAGAAAAATAAATTTGATTATGGTTTGTCAATGGAGTTTGCCAGTCAGCAATTGTATGATACCTATTCCAGTCACCCGGATCATGTTCAGTTTATTCAGCAATACTGGTTAAAGTATGTAGAAGATTTTTTGGAAATTGATTATGAACCATTGAATGAATCAAAATAATAAGATGATGGAGGAGCAACAATTAAGAAGCCGCAACTGGTTTGGCCGCAAAGGCAAGGATGGTTTTATATACCGGGCATGGATGAAGAACCAGGGCATACCGGCAGATATGTTTGATGGAAAACCGGTGATTGGAATTTGCAATACCTGGAGTGAACTCACACCCTGCAATGCACATTTTCGTGACCTTGCAGAAGCAGTGAAAAAAGGTGTGCTGGAGGCAGGTGGTTTCCCGGTAGAGTTTCCGGTAATGAGTTTGGGAGAAACGCTGATCAAGCCCACGGCTATGCTTTACCGTAACCTGGTAAGTATGGATGTGGAAGAATCTATCCGTGCCAATCCAATTGATGGAGTGGTATTACTTTGCGGTTGTGATAAAACAACGCCATCATTAGTAATGGGTGCATGCAGTGTAGATATTCCTACGCTGGTTATTTCCGGTGGCCCGATGCTGAAAGGTCATTGGAAAGGAAAAGACATTGGCACTTCTGATGTATGGCGTTTTGATACAGCTAGTAAATTAGGGCAGATTACTGCTGAAGAATTTGTGGACGCTGAAGCCTGTATGGCCCGTACACAGGGGCATTGCGCCGTAATGGGTACAGCATCTACGATGGCAGTGATGGTGGAAGCACTGGGTCTTTCGCTTCCAAATAATGCTTCTATACCTGCAGCGGATGCAAGGCGTAAAGTACTCTCACAATTATCCGGAAGACGTATTGTAGAAATGGTAAAAGAGGATTTGACTTTATCAAAAATTCTTACCCGTAAAGCTTTTGAAAATGCCATCATGGTGAATGCCGCCATTGGTGGATCAACCAATTTTGTGATTCATCTATTGGCCATTGCCGGAAGAATTGGCGTTGATTTAAACATCAATGATTTTGATAAATATTCTCAGAACATTCCACTGCTTGCCAACATACAGCCTTCCGGTGAAAACTATATGGAAGACCTTTATTATTCTGGCGGCTTACCAGCATTAATAAAAGAAATGGAGGCCATTATTCACAATGATGCAGTTACGGTAAATGGCAAAACGATGGGAGATAACTGTAGTGCTGCAGAAGTGTATAACCGGAATATCATCAGCACCATGAATGATCCATTTAAACCTGAATCCGGTATCGTGGTAGTAAAGGGAAACCTGGCACCAAACGGTGCAGTGATAAAACCATCTGCAGCAACAGCAGCATTGCTGAAGCATTCAGGTAAAGCGGTGGTTTTTGAAAATATAGAAGACTATCATACCCGTATAGACGATCCTGAACTGGAGATTGATGCAACCAGTATCATGGTATTAAAAAATGTCGGACCAAAAGGATATCCAGGTATGGCTGAAGTAGGCAATATGTCCTTGCCTAAAAAATTATTGGAACAGGGTGTTACAGATATGGTGCGTATTTCTGACGGCAGGATGAGTGGTACCGGTTTTGGTACCGTGGTATTGCATGTATCACCAGAAGCTGCTGTTGGAGGAACAATTGCATTAATAAAAAATGGCGACGTTATCAGCCTGGATGCACACAACAGAACATTGCAGCTGGAAGTGAGTGAAGAAGAATTATCTATACGCTGTGCAGCCTGGCAGCAGACAGAAAAGATACAGTCACGGGGATATGTACACTTATATCAAACACATGTGGAGCAGGCTCATCTTGGTGCTGATATGGATTTTTTAAAAGGAGGTTCGGGGAGCAAGGTTGCAAGAGATTCGCATTAGAGATAATATGCAAATTTGCTAATGTGCTGATGTGCTGATGTGCTAATGTGCTAATGAAAGCAGTTCAAATTTTGTTATTATTCCTGATGAATCAAAACATTTTATATTTTATTATCACTATAATTAAAAAGAAATGCCTTTCAAAAATAAAGTAGCTATTGTAACCGGTGCCGGGCAGGGTATCGGTTATGAAATTTGCAGCAGTCTTGCAAAGGAAGGCGCCTATGTTTTTTTAAATGACCTGGATCAAACGCTGGCGGATAGTGCAGTGCAGCGTATTGTCGAAAACACCAGCGGTAATTGTACAGCACTTGCAGGAGATTCAGGAGATACATCATTTATTCAAAACATGGTGGATACTGCAGTGAATAAATTTGGGCAGTTGGATGTGGTAATTGCAAATGCGGGCATTACATTGTACGGTGATTTTTTTACTTATCCACCGGAATCTTTTTCCAGGGTAATGCAAGTGAATTTAGCCGGCACTTTTTTTTTAGCACAAGCAGCAGCCAACCAAATGAAAAAGCAGGAAGGAGGAGGCTCTTTATTATTTACATCTTCAGTAACCGGTCACCAGGCACACAAAGATTTGGCGGCTTATGGAATGAGCAAAGCAGCATTGGAAATGCTGGCAAAAAATTTAGTGATAGAACTATCACAATATAAAATCAATGTCAATGCTATTGCCCCAGGCGCTACACTAACAGAACGAACATTGGATGATCCGGAATATGCGGCTACGTGGAAAAGAATAACGCCAATGAGCAGAGCAGCAACTGTAACGGATATTGCTGACACCGCTTTGTTTTTGGTATCAGAAAAAGCAAAGCATATAACAGGGCAAACAATTATTGTAGATGGAGGATGGACCTGTATTAGCCCATCACCTTTTTAAATAATTATCATCATGATAAATACCATCGGTTTGCAACCAACTGTAGTTGTTAAACATACCTGCCTGCTCGGTGAGGGCCCTGTATGGGATGCAAAGCGAAAAGTGATTTGCTGGGTGGATATTTTGAATGGAATAATTCATGAATATTCGCCTGAACAAAATACGCACAAAGGAATTCCAGTTCATCAAATGATTGGCTCTTTAGCTGTTTGTACTAATGGAAATTTTATTGCAGCCTTACAAAATGGATTTGCTTTTATAGAAAGAGAAACCGGCGAAATAAAAATGATTACTGATCCCGAAGATCACTTACCCAATAACCGTTTTAATGAGGGTAAATGTGATCCGGCAGGAAGGTTCTGGGCAGGTACTATGTCGCTATCTGAAGAAGCAGGCGCTGGGAATGTCTATACAATTCACAATGATCTTGAAACGGTAAAAAAAATTGAAGATGTAACGATTTCAAATGGTATGGCTTGGAGTGCCAATCATCAAACATTTTATTATATTGATACACCAACATGCGAAATAGTTTCTTATGATTATGAAAAAGCTACAGGTGATATAAGCAATAAAAAAATCATCATGAAAATTGATGAGAAAGATGGTTACCCGGATGGAATGACAATAGATAATGAGGGCATGTTGTGGGTTGCTCAATGGGATGGATGGCAGGTTACAAGATGGAATCCGGGTAGTGGTGAAAAACTGTACAGTATTCAACTGCCAGCAGCTAAGATTACTTCCTGCACATTTGGTGGCCACAACTTAGATGATATGTACATTACATCTGCAAAAGTTGGGCTTACAGAAGATGAATTAATCAAACAACCATTGGCAGGTTCTTTATTTGTAATACCCAATTGCGGATTCAAAGGAATGCCTGCTGTTGAATTTGAGGTTTAATTAATAAAAAAATACAATCATGAAATTAATCAGGTTTGGAGAGCCGGGTAATGAAAAGCCCGGCGTTTTAGACAGTAATGGAAATAGAAAAAGTGTAGCTCATTTGTTTAAAGATTGGGATCGGCAATCTTTTCAGGAACATGGTTTTATTGAATTAGTAAATCAAATAAAAGATATTGACGCATTACCGGGTGTGGCTGAAAATGATAGGTGGGCTTCCTGTGTAGCCCGGCCTGCAAAAGTAATTTGTATTGGTTTAAATTATTCTGATCATGCTGCTGAATCCGGGATGGCAATACCAACAGAACCAATTGTTTTTCAGAAAGGAGCTAATACAGTTGTTGGCCCATATGATAATATTTTGATTCCAAGAAAAAGTGTAAAAACAGATTGGGAAGTAGAGCTGGGTATTGTGATGGGGAAAGATGCCCGTTATCTTAATTCTGTTGAAGAAGCGAAAGACTATATCGCAGGTTATTGTATTTCTCATGATGTTTCAGAAAGAGAATTTCAGTTAGAAAGAGGGGGTCAATGGACCAAAGGAAAATCATGTGACAACTTTAATCCGCTGGGACCATTTTTGGCTACCGCTGATGAAATAAAAGACGTACAAAATCTGGCAATGACTTTATCAGTAAATGGTAAGCAAATGCAAAAAGGCAATACCAGTTTCATGATTTATGATTGTTTTTACCTGGTACATTATTTATCCCAATTTATGACTCTGGAGGCTGGTGATATGATCAGTACTGGCACACCTCCCGGTGTTGGATTAGGCATGAAGCCACCACAATATTTGAAAGCTGGTGATGTGGTTGAACTGTCTATTGAAGGATTGGGTAGTCAAAAGCAGGTTTGTGCAGATGCTTAGTTTACACAGCGGAAGAACAGAAAGTAAAATGACAGAAGCATTAAAAAAAATATTACCGGAGAATAGTATTAAAACAAGATATATTGATCTGATCTCTTTCGCCTCTGATGCAGGGTTTTATCATTTAATTCTATTAGACCTCTTGTATTGAACGATATTCACATCTGTTGAAAACTATCTAAGCTGAAAGGTATAAGAGTTGATGATGAGGGATTATGATATGGAAAAAAATACCACCCAAGCTGTCTAATGGACAGTTCCAGCGTTTAACAGGCATTAAACGCGGCACATTCGATAAGATCTGCTTTGTTATTAAAACCACCAAGGCTCAACGGCGCAAGCATCCCAATCGGGGGAAAGAACCTAAGCATTGTGTAGAAGACCAATTATTAATGATGCTAATGTATAACAGGGAGTATCGAACCTTTCTGCATATTGCAACCGATTACGGTATCAGTGAATCACAATGTTGGAGGATCATTAATGATATAGAGAACATACTTATTCAGAGTAACAGTTTTAGTTTA
>JAYVLZ010000300.1:0-7526 GCA_043759175.1 Chitinophagaceae bacterium
GATCATTTAGGGAATGTACGGATGGTGCTCACGGATGAGCAGCAAACCGATATGTATCCTGCGGCAACAATGGAGGCAGCACAGACTACAACAGAAGAAGCATTGTATGCAAACTTAAATATCACAAGGATTGCAAAGCCCGTAAGCTATCCTGTTGACAACACCACCAACCCCAATGCCAATGTAGCAAAAGTAAGTGCCGCAGCAGGTATGCAGAAAGTAGGCCCCAGCATTACTTTAAAAGTAATGGCAGGTGATAAGTTTAATTTAAAAGTAAGCAGTTGGTATAAAACAAGT
The DNA here is from genome assembly GCA_043759175.1 of Chitinophagaceae bacterium. GTDB lineage: Bacteria > Bacteroidota > Bacteroidia > Chitinophagales > Chitinophagaceae > Ferruginibacter. The sequence goes on from JAYVLZ010000300.1 coordinate 298, forward strand.
GGAGCATCACCCGGCACACCGGTAAACCCTTTACCGGATTTATTGACAGCGTTAGTAAGCGGGGTAGCTGGTTACACCTCCACACATGGCGGGATAACAGCAGCACAATTACAAAGCAGTGGTGTATTAACACCAGGTGCAACCAGTTTTTTAAGCAGCCAGACAGTAACAGCAGGCAGGCCAAAAGCATACCTAAACTGGATACTGTTTGATGAGCAGTTTAATTTTGTGAGCAGCAGCAGCGGCTTTGAGCAGGTGCCTGCAGAAACTGCTTTTGGTACAGTACCTAATCAAATAGTTTACCAGCATGTAAAGAGTAATTTATCCATTGATAAGTGTGGTTACCTTTATGTATATGTCAGCAATGAAACGCCTAACATTGATGTGTTCTTTGATAATTTGCAGGTGACGCATGTGAGAGGGCCGGTGCTTGAAGTCAATAATTATTATCCATGGGGTCTTAGGATGGAAGCCCTTTCTTACCGGGCAGCGGGCAAGCTGGAAAATAAATATCTCTTTAACAAAGGAAGTGAATTGCAGAACAAAGAATTTAGTGATGGCAGCGGACTGGAAATGTATGCAACACATTTTAGAATGTACGACCCACAATTAGGAAGATGGAATGTGTTAGACCCCAAGCCTGATTATGCACAGAGTTTATATTCTGCAATGGGTAATAATCCTATTTTAAATAATGATCCTTTAGGTGATACTTTAGCTGGAATCAACAAAATTTCTGCAAGCAGGGAACTTAAAATAATTAGACAAAGCTTTAAAGGAAAAGAAGCAAGAGAATTACGAAGCTTATTTAAAGTAGGAAAAGATGGTATGTCATTTAATAGAATTAATAACTCTGATGCTGCAGTTTCTAAATTAAAAACTCCTGAAGCGCAAGCTTTGGCGAGAGGTTATATTAAAACAATAAACTCCGAAAAAAGTGTTTTTGTAAATGTGTTAAAAGGCGATAATGAAGTTGCAAAAATTGAAAATTCCAGAGTGGGATCTCAATTCAAAGCGACAGACGGAAGTCCTTCATTAATTGCCGGTATGTCGGGGAGACAATATGATAACTTTGGTGGAGGTGTTACAAGCCCAGCGAGTAGCGATGGGAATTATTTAGTAGGTATTAGAATGGGAACAAATGCTGAAACAGATTATGTGAATAGAGCTAATGGAGAAACCGTAAGTCAGTCTGCTACAGCGGGTGAATTGAGTGCCCATGAAATTCTTGGACATGCTTTGGGTGGATTGTATGGAGTTCAGAATAATGGACAACAAGCAATAAGAGCTTCGAATGTTTATTTGAGAAATGAAAATATGGGCATATATAGAAACGGCGGTGGCTCTCATGGCGCAGCGATGTCGGAAGAAGAAGCAAATGCGATTCCTGGATATTTAGCAAGATAATTTTTAAAAATAGCTTTATGTATAAGATTGCTCTAATTGTAAGTTGTTTATTTTTCTTGAATTTATATTTAAAAGCTCAAGACAGCATCGTAAAAAATAATTTTATTCATGAAGTTGATTCTCTTTTTAAGCATGTAAAAGATTTGAAAAACGAACAAGCAATTCTTTATTATCCTGATGGAGCTGTAAAATATGGAATAATATTATGGAGAAAAGAAAATATGAGTAATGGACTTGCATTTAAGAAGACCAAAAACAATTTTTTAGTTAAGAAAATCAATAAGAAAAATATTAGTCAAAGTAAATTGTTTAGTCAATTTGCAGATAGTCTTGATATCTTTAAAAAATATGTTCCTGCCAGTACATATAATATCAGCCATGATTTTAATGTAGTATGGGTTTATTCTGCTAATATGAGAACAGATACTATTATTAGACCAATGTCTGAAATAATAGGTGGTAGTGATCGTTTTGGTAGAAGTGCTTTTTTAAAGTTTGAAAAGTTATTTGATTTATCTAAACCTTCTAACAGTTCTCCGAGTCGGCGAAAGTTGCGGAAGTAAAGAGTGTATAATAAAATTTTAAACCATCAGTTAAAGCTGGTGGTTTTTTATTGAGCCAGCCTTGCTTGTGTATCTTTTTGGAAAATGTACGCCTTCAACATAGACTTAACGGCTGTTAGGTCTTGCTTATCCAGCAACTGCACTTTAGTAAAGAGGTTAAGTAAGTCAGCATCCTTTAAATTATTTTTAGCCTTCTCATCCTGCTGGCCATAAATCAGCGTATCAATAGAAACATCCAGCGCCTCACAAATTTTTTTAACCACATCAATAGATGGAGCAGCAAGGTTACGTTCATAGCGGCTTACATGGGTATAATGCACACCAATAATATCTGCAAGCTCCTGCTGTGAAATATTTTTCTCCGTCCTGACCTTCTTTAAGTTATCCCCGAATTTATTAGCCATAAAAGCAAAGGTTAAGTGTAAAAACTGTGTTTAGGCTATAAAAGTACAGAATAAAAAAGCCTATTTGTAATGTGTGTGGAAAGTATTTAGCTATTATGCTTTTTAGTATGCAGCCAATAGGCTATGTTTGTAGACAAATAAGCTAAACAAAAAATTTATGCACATGGAAAGTTTAAACCATCACAACCCGGAGTATGTAACCTGGAAGTACGAAGAATTATTATTTGCCTTGCTTGGCGGCATACGGATAGAAGGGCTGCACAGCATGAGGGTAACACTGAAAGTTGATTTTAAAACTTATCCAAGCATAAGGCACAGTTTAGATTTATACAATGAAACCCAAACGCAAAAGCTGATAAAAAATATTGCAGAGCGGTTTACGTTAAGCAGCACTTACATACACACAGCAGTAGGACATTTAATAAATACTGTAGAAGATTACCGGCTGCAGCAGATAGACAGCAACAAATTAAAAAGCATCAATCAAAAAATAATACTCACCAAAGAAGAAGAACAGGCGGCCATTACATTTTTAAAAGAACTGAATTTATTACAACGGACAAATGATTGCATCGGGCAAAGCGGTGTAATCGGTGAAGAACAAAACCGGCTTATCATGTTCTTGGTTTTTACCAGCAGGAAAACAGCGAGGCCATTGCACATAATAAGTTTTGGAAGCAGTGGAGTTGGTAAAAGCCATCTGCAGGAAAAGGTTGGCGAACTGATACCGAAAGAAGATAAGATAGAACTGACATCAGTAAGCGGCAATGCGTTTTATTATTATGTGGATGATGACTTAGGACACAAAGTAATATTGATAGAAGATTATGACGGGGTGTTTGCAGCACTGTATCCGATACGGGAATTACAGAGCAAACAAAAGATAAGCAAGACGATTACCATGAGGGACAGGAACGGTATTACAAGAACATTGCACCTTACCGTAAAAGGCCCGGTGAGCATTGGCGGCTGTACAACGAGTGAGCATATTTATGAAGACAATGCAAACCGCAGCTTCCTGATTTATCTGGATGAAACCGAAGCCCAGGACGAAAGGGTAATGGACTATCAAAGAAAATTAAGTGCAGGAAAAATAGATGTAACAGAGCAGCAGAAAATACAAAAGCTGTTGCAGAATGTACAAAGGGTATTGCAACCGATAACCGTCCGCAACCCTTATGCAGAGCAGCTTGTAATACCGAAGGAAGTTTTTAAACCAAGGCGTACCAATGCCCACTACATCGCATTTATAGAAGCTATTACATTTTATAAACAATATCAAAGAGAACATCAGGTAGATAAAGACAGTGGCGAAATATTTATAGAAACCACCTTAGAGGATATTGCAGAAGCCAACGAGTTAATGAAAAATATCTTACTCAAAAAATCAGACGAGTTAGGCTATGCAACAAGAAAATATTTTGAGCAGTTGAAAAATTATTTACAGGAAAGCAACCAAAAGAGTTTTGTAAACAGCAGCATAAGAAAAGTATTTAGGGAGCATCCAAGCAAACAAAAAAGGTTTATGATAGAGTTGCAGCAGTATGGGTTTATCAGGAAAGTGGACGGCGATAAGAAGAAAGGTTTTGTGTATGAAGTGGTGAGCAATGAAGAATATAACAAGCTGCAACAAATGATTAATACGGCTTTAGATGATGTATTACAAAGCCTGCAAGGTGCAAGTAGTTCGGGAGTAGTTCAGCAAGATAGTAAACCACTTAAAGCCGCTACAGTAAAGAGAAATCTGGCAGTAGTTCAGTAGTTCAACGTTTTTAAAAAATGATACCCCCTCATAAAAAATTGGCGAATGAAATCCCTCATCATCACATCACAGCATTACAATTATTTATTACAGTCGTACAAGGAATATTTACAGGTAACAGGCTATGCCATTAAAACAGCAAAGGCATGGCCGGTGCATGTGCAGGAATTTTTACACTACATCGAAAGCAGGAACATACAGCACATCACCGCCATACAAACCAATCACATCAATGATTTTATCAGCCATATCAAACAAAGAAAAAACAACAGCAGGGATGGCGGGTTAAGCAGCAGCATGATAAACAGCATCATCAATGCAGTAAATGCTTTTGCAAAGTTTTTAAACAGTACCGGCAAATATATTTTAGACCTGACAATGCAACGGGAAGAAACCAGCACCACAGAAAAACATATTTTATCCGTTGCAGAAATCAAACAGCTTTACGAAGCAACGTTTTTACCTTATGAATGGAACAGTATTGCAATGGGGCAAAGGGACAGGGCAGTGATTGCATTGTATTATGGTTGTGGATTAAGAAGGGGCGAAGGCGTACAGCTTAACATCAGTGATATAGATTTACAAAGCAAATTATTGTTTGTAAGAAAAGCCAAAGGCAACAAGCAACGGTATGTACCGATAGCAGCAAAACATTTACAGGATATTGGCGACTACATCAAAGAAGGCAGGGAATGGTTTTTATATTATCATGAAGTTTTTGCAGACTGGAAGCATAAGAACAAAGGCACTGCATTGCAAAAGAAAGAAGGAGCGGCAGACGATGCATTTTTAGTAACACAGCATGGCACAAGGTTTATAACTCCGGAAAGCAGGATAAAATATTTACAGCAAAAAGCACAGATAGAAAAGCCAGTAACGCTGCATGGCTTGCGCCACAGCATTGCCACACATCTTTTACAAAGTGGTATGGACATAGAAGAGATTGCAAAGTTCTTAGGTCATGCAAGCCTGGCATCCACACAGATTTATACACACATCATAAATGAACTGTAGCCATGCAGGAGTTTGAAAATTATTTGCAGCAAAGAAGATACAGGCAAAGCACCATCAAAGGGCATGTAAAGAATATTGGATATTTTTTGCAATGGGTAAATGATAACCAGTTGTATGAAATAGAAAATGTACAGCATAAAAATATATTGGAGTATGTGCAATATGAACAAAAAAAAAACCTTGATACGGCAACAATCAATTTACGGCTGACCAGCATCAGCAAATACTTTGATTATTTAAAAGAAGAAAGCAGCATCATCCGAAACCCTGCAAGGACATTGAGGATAAAAGGAAAATTAAAAACCATCACAGAACAGCCGTTAAAATATGAAGAACTGGAACAATTATATTTTGCATACAAGCAACTGAATAAAGCAGCAGCAAACAATGTAAAGGAAGCGGTTGAGTTAGCACACCAAAGAAATATTATTGTAGTTGGTTTATTGGTGTGGCAGGGATTGCACAGCGGAGAGTTAGAGAAGCTGGAAGTAAATCATATCAACCTGGATGAAGGCAAAATTTATATCCCATCAACAGCCAGAAGCAACAGCAGGGAATTAAAATTGCATGTGCAACAGGTTATACACTTACATAGTTATCTGCATGGAGGCATCAGGGAAAAGTTGAAAACAAAAAATGAAAGGTTGTTTGCTGCAAGATGTGCAGATATTGTTCAGCATCTTATTGAAGAATTAAAAGGCATTAACCCAACAATAAAAAATGCACAGCACATAAGAGCCAGTGTAATTTTATATTGGCTAAAACAATACAACAAAAGACAGGTGCAATACATGGCCGGACATAAATACATTGACAGTACCGAAAGATATGCGTTGCAACAAACAGACACACTAACCGACCTGCTTACAAAACATCATCCGTTCGGATAAATACAAAACCCACCCCCGCAATACTGACGGGGCAGGCGCACAAAAACATAGCTGCACCAACACACAAAGGCATTGCTTCGCAGCAATGTTTTTTTTTGCCCTGCATGAAATACAGCCACCGCACAAAAGCATCACTGCCCAATCACACAAAGCAATGCTTCGCAGTCATGCTTTTTGCCAAGCTTCTTTGGCGACAGAATAAAGCCGAACTTTTGTAGTCATGGGTGAACGTTAGTACAAAGCCCGGCAGCAGTACTAAAGGTGTGCAGTCTTTGCGGCCAGCACAAAAAAAACCACGCCAGGCAGGTTCGTTCCTCACCGTGCCTGTCATGGTTTTGCCAACGCTTCGCAAATCTGCACTCCGCCCCGTATCATGCCTGCCATTGCTAACACACAAAGGCCATTGCACGATGGCATGCATCGGGGCTCCTCCATTGGCAGCCACCTGCCATCGCAAGCGGCACTGGCACAGAAGCCCGGAGTAAAATTTTTTGTGATGGCTATGCTCATGTAAACATGCCCTGACACAAAAAATTTTGCCACGTTGTGGTCGCCACTCCGCTGTTCGTTCCTCACAGCTTCCGTAGCTCCCCCCGCTTGCTCATTGGCTGCTTAGGTGGCGATGCCTGCGGCGCTGGCGGCAGTACAACCATCAATATTTTTTATGGCTATGAACAAAGAAATTTTAATCAGCATTTTTTTAAGACAATAAAATATCAGCAGTATTTATGCACAGCATCCTGCGGATAAAACAAACAGCAGACGTGTAATACTGCCGCAGCCGCCAGTTACAGTATTATGGTTGAAGATTATTAGTGGCGGCTTTGGCTTGCAAAAAAAACATAAACGATTGCCCACAAGCAGCATGATAATTTATAGTTCATGCCGGGCAATCATTTATATTTTTTTCGCTGCTGTTAACCCTCTGCGACTTTAAAGAGTGAATACCTTTTACAAATCACAAGAGCACAACAGGCGAAGGCAGGGACGACACAGGACAGCACCCATCAGCAGCAGTACATCACATGAACAGGTGTACATGTATGAACAGATGCACCCGTAAGAGAAAAAGATTTACATTGCAGTAAGCAATGGCTGATAAAAAAGTTCTTTGAATTTTTACTGAGATAAGGGCAGCGTAAAAATTTATGATTGGGTAAAAAAAATACTTAGTGCAGGATCATTTAGG
>JAYVLZ010000301.1:0-11861 GCA_043759175.1 Chitinophagaceae bacterium
GTGTAATGTTTCCTGTAACGTTACTTTACAAAATGGAAGAACTGTTTGAAACCAGTCTTTTTTAAAATGCCCCATTCCAATAAACATTTTGCCTCATAAAATTCCAACTTCATCATCACAGCCACAACAGGAAATAACTGCTATTTGCTACAGTGTTTTTCCTGTATCTAAAAAGAAAAGAATGGTTTAAGTAATTGGCTATTGGAAATAACAACCAGCCGGATTAGCTTTATTGAAAATTATTTTTTAACTTAAAAAATCTTTTTTATGCCAAACCAATTAAGTTTTGATGTACAATTTTCCAGGACACAAATGGAAGAAATTTTAAAAGATCCGAATGTAACGGATGTTATTGTTTACGGAACTTACACCTACCGCCCGGACCTGGGCCAAAATGTTTGGGAAATGAAAGCTTTTGGAGAAGGATCCAACAGCAATAAAGCTGCAGGAGCCGAAAGTGCTTCCTCCCCCGTAATTCCCTGTATAAGGCCGTGCCCCGGCAGTTAGTAATATAAATTGAAAAGGTATTAAAGTTTATCAATGAAAGATTTTTTGAAAAATGCTTTAGAACCTCTTTCTTATTTGATTTATGCGATATCAGTTTTTGTAATGCTGCATAAAACAAAATCGGTTAAGAAAGAAGTTCTTTTTGTTTACTATCTGGTAGCTACATTATTAATAACAATTGCCTGTTATACACACCATGACATGGTTAACATATTAACTTATAATGTCTTTTTTTTTATTACCGTCTGTTTTTTTTCCTGGTATTTTAAATCGGTATTAGTTAGTAAACCAAAAAAAATAGTAATAAACATCATATTCCTTATTAACCTGGCAGTGTTTATAAACATCAGCCTGGTATCTCATCAATTGTTTGGAATTAACAACTATGTTTATGCAATCACTTATTTAAGTATAGTGGTATATGCACTTTTATATTTTGATCATGTACTTAGGAATGTTAATGAACTGAACCTGCTTCATCAATTTGACTTTTGGCTGGTGTCAGGGTATTTATTATATTTTTTAAGTTGCTTTTTTATTATATTGTTTTATGACAATATTGAGATAGCTCAGCGGGCCATGCTTTGGTCTTTACAAAATATAATTTTATTTATAAGCTCAGTTTTTACATTATCAGGTTCATTATGGATACGTTACCAAAAGAAATATTATTAGTTACCGGCATTACAGGCATTTTTATTATCACTATTTTTCTTTTAATTATAGCTACCGGTATTATTATGCTGGTACTGGTTTATCAAAAAAGGCAGGTTCAGTATTTAAGTGAAAAGGAACAATTAAAAATTACTTTTGAAAAGGAGATTTTAAAAACTGAAATCGAGATACAGGAACATACCCTCCAGCAAATAGGCCGGGAGCTGCACGACAACTTCGGCCACATCGCTTCCCTCATCAAAATAAATTTACATACTCTCAGACTGGATGATCCTGATAAAGCCGCAGCAAAAATTGAAGATACCAAAGATTTCACCCGTCAGTTGATTGCTGATATCAAATCACTGTCCGTAAGTTTAAACAGCGACCGCATTGCAAAAACCGGATTAGTAAAAGCTTTGCAAACAGAAGTGGAGCGGCTGAATAAAACAGATTTGTTTACTGCCAGCTTTACACAAAGCGGTAATGTGACGGAAGTAGAAAACGATAAAGCGATCATACTGTACCGTATGGCGCAGGAAGTGCTTAATAATATGGTAAAGCACAGTGATGCAAAATGTATTAATGTTAATCTCCGCATTAAGGATAATTTATTTATATTAGCATTCAGTGATGATGGAAAGGGTTTTGATGTGGAGGAGCAACTGAAAAGCGGCGGATCAGGATTAACTAACCTGCAAAAAAGAGCAGGCCTGATCAACGCACAGTTAACAATCCAGAGCAAGCCAGGAAAAGGTAGCCACATCGCTATACAAATGTTGTTATAAATAAACCCCCTTATGCATAGCACTCCCCCAATGAGGTTAGCATTAGTAGACGATCACCGGCTTTTCAGGAAAGGCCTGCTGAGTTTGCTGGAGATGGTGTGCAACGACTGCATCATTTTATTTGAAGCCGATAACGGCATTGATATGCAAAAAAAGATCGACCTAAAAAACCAGCCTGATATTATTTTATTAGATGTAAATATGCCTGCCATGGATGGCTTTGCCTGCGTGGAATGGCTGACGGTTAATTTCCCTTCGGTGAAAATTCTGGTGGTAAGCATGATTGAAAAAGAAGAAAGTGTTGTAAAGATGCTGAAGCTGGGAGTGAAAGGTTACCTGAGCAAAGATGTGGAACCAAAAGAATTGGGAGATGCTTTACAGGCGGTGATGAATAAAGGTTTTTATTATACTGATTTCATTACAGGCAAATTAGTGCATTCACTACAGCATGCAAGTGACGGAGAGATAACAAACAGTGTTCCATTACACTTCATCAATGAAAGGGAAAATGATTTTCTTCAATTGGCCTGCAGCGAATTGACCTATAATGAAATTGCAGCAAAGATGTTTCTCAGTCCCAAGACCATTGATGGTTACCGGAATTCATTGTTTGAAAAGCTGGGTGTTAAAAGCCGGGTGGGGCTGGCATTGTATGCGGTAAAGCATGGGTTGTTTAAATTGTAAGCTGCGTTATTTCGCTGAGGGTTGCCAACCTTTAATGAGAGTTTTAAAGTTTATAAAGGTTGGCAACCCTTTTAACCTGCAGACTGCTTTTATTTGGAATTTAATGCCTGCGAAAATTGTGGATGCATCCTTCCAACATCCATTACAATACAATCAATTCTCCTTAATTTGTGTGGCATACCAAATTATATGATGAGACTAACTATTCTTTTTTTCTTTTTCCTGTTAAGCCTTAGTGTTATCAATGCACAAAAAATCAATCCCGCCAAAGTCTGGACCGACAGTGTTTACAAATCTCTTTCACCAGAAGAACGCATTGCCCAACTGATGATCGTAAGGCTTTCTACCATTGATTCCAAAACAAGGGTGGTTACTTTTTTTGATCAACAGGTGGATTCACTGGTGAGGCAATATAATATCGGTGGCATCTGTTTATTCCAGGGCGGGCCAGTAAAGCAGGCGTTGTTGTTAAATCAACTGCAGGCCGTAGCTAAAACACCGCTCTTGATTTCTATCGATGGTGAATATGGTGTGGGTATGCGGATGACGGATAGTGTGCTGCCATTACCAAGACAAATGATGCTGGGTGCCATGCAGGATGAAAGTCTTTTATATGAATATGGAAAGCTGGTGGGTGAACAATGCAAACGGCTGAACATACAGGTAAATTATGCACCGGTGGTGGATGTAAATAATAATCCCAACAACCCTGTAATAAATGAACGGAGTTTTGGTGAGGATAAATACAAAGTAGCCAGGCTGGGAATATTATACATGAAGGGAATGCAGGATGTGGGTGTGATGGCCTGCGCCAAACATTTTCCAGGGCATGGTGATGTGGCGGTGGATTCTCATTATGATCTGCCGGTGATCAATAAATCAATGGAACAATTGGATTCGCTGGAGTTATATCCTTTCAGGCAACTGGTGAATGCAGGTATTGGAAGTGTGATGGTGGCGCATTTATCTATTCCTGCTATTGACAGTGCAGCCAACCGGCCCACCTCTATTTCAAAAAATAATATTACTGGTTTGCTCAGAAATAAAATGGGTTTCCAGGGACTAGCGTTTACCGATGCCCTGGAGATGCAGGGTGTAAAAAAATATTTCCCCGATGGAGAAGCTTCCGTGCAGGCAGTAATAGCAGGCAACGATATGCTTTGCCTGCCCGGCGATGTGCCTGCAGCAATCAATAAAATAAAAGCGGCCATTGATTCCGGTAAGCTAAGCTGGACCGATATTGAAATGCATTGTAAAAAAATATTGATGGCAAAATATCAATATGGGTTATCAAAACTGCAACCGGTAAATATTGACAACCTTGCCAATGATCTCAACAGCAGGATCAGCGCTATGCGTAGAAAAGTTGCTGAAAATGCCATCACTGTTTTAAAAAAATCCGATGCAGTTTTTTTCCCGATGCCTGCTCCTGAAAACCCAGTAACAGATGATGTGGTGTATGTGAGCGTGGGCAGGTCTGAAGACAATGCATTTGCAAGGAAAATGAAAAAAGATTACCACGCAGATATTTTATATTTCAATTATAAAGATGATACTGCTGGTATTGCATCCGCCATTGATCTGATAAAAAGCCGCTATAAAAAAGTAGTGATTGGCATACATGCTTACAACCGTACACCCGCCAATAATTTTGGTATCACAAAAAATGCTATTGACCTGGTAACCCAATTACAACAGGAAACCAACAGCATCAGTTTTGTCTTTGGAAATCCTTACGCCATCAAAAACTGGTGCAGTGCAAAAAATTTAATTGCCTGTTATGAAGATGATTCCATTATACAAAATACAGCCATTGATTTATTGCAGGGAAAAATCCCGGCCAAAGGAAAACTGCCTGTTACTATTTGTGACGAATATCATTTTGGAAGTGGCATTGTTTCGGATGCATCCTTCTTTCCTTTGACTACACCTGTTGAAGTGGGAATGACCAACAATAACCTCCGTATAATAGATTCCATTGCAGCAAATGCCATTGACAGTGGTGCAACTCCTGGCTGTGTGGTGCTGGTGGCTAAGGATGGCAAGATTGCTTATTATAAAGCTTATGGCAATTATAATTTTGAAAGAACCGAAAGAGTTACTAAAGAATCAGTTTATGATATGGCATCGGTTACAAAAATTTGCGCCACTACTATTTCTGTAATGAAATTGTATGAGCAGGGCAAGATCAGCCTTACAAAAAAGTTAGGTGATTACCTGCCCTGGGTAAGAGGAACCAACAAAGAAAATTTGATTATTGAAAATATTTTATTACACCAGGCAGGTTTGAATGCCTACATTCCTTTTTACAGGGAAACGATTGATACGGCCACCGGAATACCCAGCAACAAATTATACGCTGCCCAAAAAAATGATTCATTCAATATTCATGTAGCAGAGAATTTATTTCTGAGAAAAGACTGGAACGACACCATGTTCAGCCGGATACTTAAAAGTGAACTAGGGCCTAAAGATAAATATGTGTACAGCGACAATGATTTTATTTTCCTTGGTAAAGTGGTGGAACAATTAAGTAGCATGACGCTGGATAAATATGTGCAACAGGAATTTTACCAGCCAATGGTTTTATCTAGCGCAGGTTTTAAACCAAGAGAACATATGGCGCTGAATAAAATTGCGCCCACAGAAAACGAACCCCTCTTTCGAAAACAACTGATCCGGGGAGATGTGCATGATCCCGGTGCTGCGATGTTTGGCGGTGTGGCGGGCCATGCAGGGTTGTTCAGCAATGCGTATGATATAGCAGTGATTATGCAGATGCTGCTGAATGGCGGCACTTTCAATGGTAAACGTTATTTGAAAAAAGAAACAATTGATTTGTTTACTGCCTACCACAGCACTATCAGCCGCCGTGGACTTGGGTTTGATAAACCAGAAAAAGACAATGATAAAAGACCAGAGCCTTATCCGTGTTTTTCTGCTTCGCCGTCAACATTTGGCCATACTGGTTTTACGGGTACCTGTGCATGGGCTGATCCTGTTAATAAATTGGTGTTTGTTTTTCTAAGCAACCGTGTAAGCCCCGATGGTACCAATCCTAAATTGGGAAGAATGAATGTAAGGCCAACGATTCATGAGGCGATTTATAAAGCGTTGGGTTTGGCAAAAGTAAAATGATGCACTTCTCTGTCACCCCGACGAAGGAGGGATCAGGTGAGCTATGTATCATTGATTGGCAGATGGCTCCACAGTCGGTGCTGAAGAATGAAGCATCAGCATTATGTTTGCAATTGAATAGTTTGAATGTTTAAAACGTGTAAGCCGTTATATTGTACTGCTTACGAACCGGCTTTGTTAAAAATACTATTAAAGAAACAGTGTAAAAAACAAAAGGGAAAAGATGGATGACATACCGTAATGGATTACCGCTATATCCACCAAACAAAAATGTATTTAAGGTGGATGTAAATTCTAAAGCACCGGGTGGTGATTTATAAATACTACTAAAAAGGAAATAAAAAATTCCATACGTAAATAAACAAACAGCAATTATCCACGATACTCTTTTCTTAAAAATGAATACCATTATCAGGGTCAACAAAACAGCCATGCTCATCATGTGTAATGTAGCACCGGCCATTATTGTTAAAATAATATTGAACAGTATTAAGAAAATAAAAAGCGCTACCAGGAAGCCTTTAAGTAATTTCATTAGATAGTTTTAAATGCTTAAGCCTTGTATTTTAATTTCAAAGGTTTAAAGAAAATGAATAAGCCGATTTTAAATTTCTTCTGAAGATTCCGGCAGCCGGTCATACTCTCCTTTAAAAGCATAGTAACCAAAAATAAACAACCCAATAACAATGGGTGTAAAAATACCAATGATAATAAACCATGGCACTGGTTTATTGATGTCCTTAGTGCCATTGCCAATATTGTGTACCGCACCCATCACTAAAAAATAAATTACCAGCGGAGCAATCAGCATCCACACAAGCCCCATGATTCTTTTGAGTTGATTCATATTTTTAGCGTTTATTATTTATTAAATGGCCGGTAAGGCAGGAAGGCGGTAAGTAATAAATTTAAATTTATTATTTCTTCCCGCCCTAACGACTCCCCGGCAAAATTACCTTTTGATTAGAGCCATTTTTAGTCTTTAACATTTTTATCAATCTTGTTAGTCAGATACAAAGTCCCAATTACAAAACACAAAGCCGCCACACCTATCGGGTACCAAAGCCCCACCAAAGGATCACTTACAAAAGTGGAAGAAAGCAATGTTGCAATAAACGGAACCAATCCTCCAAACACACCATTGCCAATATGATAAGGCAGGCTCATGGACGTGTATCTGATTTTTGTTGGAAATAACTCTACTAAAAATGCTGCCACAGGACCATACACCATTGTTACAAAAATGATCATTACCCAAACGAGGAAAATGAATTTCCATTTGAGTGATGGTGAAAGTGTTTTATCAATGTATGATGACTTCATATCAGGTTTCAATAAAGAATAGTCTATCAGGGAATTGAACTTAGACATTGTATCTGCACTTATTTGGAAATATTGTTTGCCGTCAGTAAACCCCCATCTTGTTTTATGATGTAGAACAAATAAATTTGAGTGAGTTTTTGAATCGGTTATTGTATCAATCTTTAATACTATTGTTGTAATAGTGGAGTCAGAAATATGTAAACCATCCGTTCTCCAAACTTCAGCATTTGCATCTTCCAACATAGTCCTGAATATTGGCCGGTAAAAAACCACTCCCAATAACATCCCCGTCAGCATGATCCACTTCCTGCCAACCTTATCACTCAGCCATCCAAACACTACAAAGAAAGGTGTGGCCAATGCAATACCCCACAGCAATATTTCCCTGTTCTGCATAAATTCTATCTTCACCGTATTCTCTAAAAATGATTGAGCATAAAACTGCCCAGTGTACCAGATTACCCCCTGCCCCATCACTGCACCAAATAATGCCAGCAGCACCATTTTAAAATTACCCTTGTGCCCAAAACTTTCTTTTAACGGATTAACAGACGTTTTCTTTTCCGCTTTCAGCTTTGCAAATATGGGAGACTCCTGCATCTTCAACCGGATATACACCGATACAGCAACTAATAAAATTGAAATCCAAAAAGGATAACGCCAGCCACCCCACTCAGCAGTAAATGCCGCATCACTCATGTTGCTTTTTACCGCCATGATAATGCCGAGTGCAACAAACAAACCCAGCGTGGCCGTAGTCTGTATCCACGAAGTAAAATAACCTCTTCTTCCTTCTGGTGCATGTTCAGCAACATAAGTAGCAGCGCCTCCATACTCACCACCGAGTGCAAGCCCCTGTATCAATCTTAATAACAACACTAAAAGCGGTGCAGCAATGCCAATAGTTTTATAACCCGGCACCAGCCCAATTAAAAAAGTGGAACCGCCCATCAAAACCAGCGTTAATAAAAAAGTGGATTTTCTGCCGATCAGGTCACCCAGTCTTCCAAACACCAATGCACCAAATGGCCTTACTAAAAAACCTGCAGCAAAAATGGCCAGTGTGCTCAGCAATGCAGCCGTGTCATTTCCCTCCGGAAAAAATTGTACAGAGATGGTTTTAGCCAGCATTCCAAAAATGTAGAAATCGTACCATTCAATCAAAGTGCCTAATGAAGAAGAGAAGATAACTTTGCTAATTCCTTTTGTGCTGTTAACTGCCATGAAGAAGTGTTAAAATTTTAGTCAATCGTTTGCCCGGCTTTATTGCTATAAATATATTAATTTGGATGCGAAGACAAACGAATAATTTATTTCATCAACAATTGCTATGTCATATCCTTATCAAATTAAGTCGCTTGAACAATATCACCATGATTACAAGAGAAGTGCAGAAGACCCGGAAGGTTTTTGGGGCAACATTGCTGAAAATTTTCAATGGAGAAAAAAATGGGACAAAGTGCTGGACTGGAATTTTACGGAACCAAAAATTGAGTGGTTTAAAGGTGGTAAACTCAACATCACCGAAAATTGTATCGACCGTTATTTGCCAACCATGGCAGATAAACCAGCCATCATCTGGGAGCCAAACAATCCTGAAGAAAGAGTAAGGATTGTTACCTATGCCCGTTTGCACAAACGGGTTTGCCAGGTGGCGCAAATGCTGATCAATAACGGCGTAAAAAAAGGCGACCGTGTTTGTATCTATATGGGCATGGTGCCGGAACTGGCTTATGCAATATTGGGCTGTGCCAGAATTGGCGCTATCCACAGTGTGATCTTTGGCGGCTTTAGTGCCCAAAGCATTGCAGACCGTTTGTATGATGCACAGGCAGAATTTATTATAACCTGCGATGGTGCTTACCGGGGGGGGAAAGATATTCCCTTAAAAGCCGTAATTGATGATGCATTGATTGGCAACAGAACAATTAAAAAAGTAATTGTTTATACAAGAACAAGAACGCCGGTTTCCATGATCAAAGGAAGAGATGTTTGGTGGGAAGATGAAATGGATTATGCCGAATCACAGGTGGAGAAAAATGGCGTGGTTTCTTTTCCTGCAGAAGAAATGGATGCAGAAGATCCGTTGTTTATTTTATATACTTCCGGCAGCACCGGCAAACCAAAAGGTGTGGTGCATACCATTGCAGGTTACATGTTGTGGACCAATTACACTTTTGTAAATGTGTTTCAGTATCAGCCCGGCGATGTACATTTTTGTACCGCCGATATTGGCTGGATAACAGGGCATAGTTATATTGTTTACGGTCCGTTAAGTGCAGGAGCTACTTCTTTAATGTTTGAAGGTATTCCCACCTGGCCGGATGCAGGACGCTTTTGGGATATCGTGGAAAAACATAAAGTAACTTGTATCTATACTGCACCAACAGCCATCCGGAGTTTGATGAGTTACGGAACAGATCCCATCCAGGGAAAAGATCTGTCTTCATTAAAAGTATTGGGCACGGTTGGCGAACCCATCAATGAAGAGGCATGGCACTGGTATGATGAAAATATCGGTAAGAAAAAATGCCCGATTGTTGATACGTGGTGGCAAACAGAAACCAGTGGTAGCCTCATCAGTAACCTGGCAGGCGTAACACCATCCAAACCAAGTTGGGCAACATTGCCAATGCCGGGAGTACAGCCATTGCTCGTAGATGAAAACGGACATGAAGTAACAGAAAAAGATGAGCATGGAATCATCAAAGGCAACCTCTGCATTAAAGCACCGTGGCCCGGTATATTAAGAACCACCTGGGGGGATCATGAACGCTGCCGAACAAACTATTTTGCTACTTATCCCGGTTTATATTTCACCGGTGATGGCGCATTAAAAGATGCAGATGGCAATTACCGCATCACCGGCAGGGTGGATGATGTATTAAATATCAGCGGTCACCGCATTGGAACTGCCGAAGTGGAGAATGCCATCAACATGCATTCGGGTGTGGTGGAAAGTGCCGTGGTGGGTTATCCGCATGATATCAAAGGCCAGGGCATTTATGCATTTGTTATTTACAACGGCCATCATGGTGATGAAAATTTAAGAAGACAGGATATCAGCCTCACTGTTTCAAAAATAATAGGTCCTATTGCCAGGCCGGATAAAATACAATTTGTAACCGGCCTGCCAAAAACAAGAAGTGGTAAAATTATGCGGCGTATTTTAAGAAAGATTGCTGAAGGTGAAATGTCTAATTTGGGAGATACCAGCACTTTGCTTGATCCGGGTGTGGTGGATGAGATTAGGGATGGGAAATTGTAATTTTCTCATTGAATCCCAAAATCTATGGCGCTATTGTCAATGAGATTAAATAGATGAATATCAGGCATTTAAAAAAAAAGTTCTTTGAAAATTTTCTTTGATTTATCTAGTTTAATAGAAATTCAAAGAGAATTAACAACTGTAAATTTACTCTTTGAGTGTCCAGGATGGCTTACTATCTGTTCCTGAGTTATAAATCTTTTCTTCTTTTCTTAATTTAGTTAGAATACCTGTAAGCTTTACCTTTTTTTCAGACATATTGAGTGATTCTGGAAATTGGTGCAATAATATTTCTTCTACTTCTTTTCTTGATAATCCTTTCTTATGATGTTGTAAACTTTCTAATAAAATATCACTGTAAATTTTAGTAGAGAACCCTTTGTTTTTTGTATAAGCAATTTTCTCGCCGGTAACTTCTGCTATCGCGGCTGAAATAAAATAATGCCCCTTCTTTCCATCAATATATTTTTTTTGCTTTAAAATTCTAGCTTCATCGGCACTAATATTTTTATTCTTCTGAACCTTATCTAACAGATAAATCTCATATAAATTCAAATCGTTTTTATTGGCCAGAAGTTTTGCATATTCTAAATCAATTACTTTTCCAGTAACTGTAACTTTAATTTTTTTGTTATTAAAATCATAGTCAGGTAATGGGAAAAATCTATCTCTCTGGATTTCAAAAATTCTTTTTATACCGCTACCAATAGTATCTATCATTTTCAAGTTAACCATTGCTTCCGCAAGAAATTTATTTCTATAAAATGAAGGCGTATAATTCTCGAAAATTAATGGATTTATTGAGCCAGGAAGAAATGTGCCTAAATTTTCAAACTCAATCTGATTTTCTTTTTCGATAACATTTATTCTTCCACCCATTTCATAATCCTGATGTGCAATACAATTATGCAAAGGCTCCCTGATTACATAAGAATCATACATGTCAATTTCTTCGGGAAATAAAGTGGCCGATTTAATATACCGGTATTTTAAATTTCTAATTTTCCCAAAAACTTTATCTACTTCCAAAAGTAAGGGACAGCAAAAAGATTGATAATCTATTTTTTCATTCTTTGCATTTTGAAGAACCCACATAATTGTCGAGGAGCCTGGAATAAGAAAGTGATTTGACTCATATTTTCCTAACAACAGTATTGCAGTTCTTGTAATCTTACCTTCAATAGTTATTCTTGCTTTATTCAGAAAAGTAATATCATCCCATTTATCGACTAATTGAGCAATATGCTTGTTTTTCTCTTTAAACAAAATCCTTGCCCTAAGAACTGCTAATTCATCTAAATCATTTAAAGATGCGCTTTCAATTATTCCGTTAGTCCAATCAAGGGGAATTTGTAAAGGTTCATTTAAAATAAACTCCTCTCTTTCTTTAGTCATCTGTACCAAACTATCGCCAATTCTTTGCCAAGCCATTTTATGAGCAACTACAGGTTTTCTTGGTCTATGTTTAGGTATATGAAGTATCCAAATAGTCTTTTTAG
>JAYVLZ010000302.1:0-6561 GCA_043759175.1 Chitinophagaceae bacterium
CAGATACCTTCATAAGCAAATTTTAAGAGTAAACAATCAAAATAATACACAAACAGGTTTTCGCCATAAAGTATGAAGTTAATGAACCGGCGTTAAAAAATAAAACTGATTTTTGTCAGGAGCAATTTTGCTTACTTTAATTGTACGATTTCTATTTTTTCGATATCGAAATGACCTGACAAATAACGTTAAGTATTCAGGTCCCCTACTATCTCTACAAATAAAATCGCAGAAAAAATCAATGTCCCGTTATAGTTAACACATAAAGAGGATTTACCACTAAACTGGCCCCAGGTGTAATGGTCATTGATGCAACTGAAGTATTTGCATTTAAAACTACTGTACCGGTATTGATAACAGCATCGGTATAAATATCAGGCACTATTCCACAACTCCAGTTGAGCGGATCTTCCCATGAAGTACTTGCGCTGCCCAGCCAATAATTTACAAAGCGTAAAGTAAATACGCTACTATAACTACTATCCACTAAACACCTGTATTGATAACCATACCAGGAGCCTGGTGTATTACTTAACTGTAATTGTTTTGTGTTAGCACCGGTATAATTTGCATCGTTTACAATATTTGCAAATCCTGTTCCTGTATTTACCTGCCATTGATAAGCAACACCTGCAAGGTTAGAGAAATAATTGGTAATTGAGAAGGGGCATGAAGTATTGCAGTTATTTATTTTAGCAAATAAAAATGAGGTACCGGCAGTGTTACAGGAAGCAGAATCTATAGAAATAACTTTTGCTCTGAATGTTCCGGAGGCCGTATAAGTATGTGATGTAAAATTAACAGGGCTGGTGGTTGTGACCGCAGCTGTCCCATCTCCAAAATTCCAAACATATAATTTCCCTTTTGAAACAGTATCCGTAAATGTAATGGTCGCAGGTGTTACACAAACACCCGGTTCAATGCCTGCTCCATTAAATGTTGCTTTGATACCGGCAGCAACTGCATTTTCAAAATTCATATCAATCTTTATAGCTGCCTCACTGCAATTTGCAGAAGCATTTGCTGATGCCCATACACCTGGGGTGGTTGGAAAAGATACGCCCCCGCCGCAATTTGCACATTCCGCCTGGTACAAAATTCCATTTTTATCAAAGCGGCTGGTGCCACCATCTACATGATCATCAAAGCCACCATTCTGTCCAAAAAAACTACCAAATAACTGGCTGGCTGCATCTCTTTGTAATACAAAAAAGTAAAAATCTTTTCCATCAGTTGTTGATTGAATTGCATCGGCAGTAGTAGTCATTCCTAAAGTACCTGCACAAGGATACCCCTTGCTATTATTAAATGAACCGCCCCATCCTGCTACATAAACATTTTGACATTTATCTACATGAAATGCTGTGGGAGAAATATTTGGTATATCACTTGTTGTTCCAAAGACTGTTGAATATCGATATCCGGAAAGATCAGTTTGCAACTTGGCAATAAATTGTTTTGATCCGAAATTTCTAAACACAGCATTGATAACTGGAAAATCACCGCTTGTTGTACCCATTATATATGGTGATCCTGAACCGTCAATTTCTAAGCCATATATCATATCATTTCCTGCAGTACCAACATAAGTTGTACGAACAATAGCGGTGCCGTCCACTGATACCTGTGTAACAAAACCATCTGTAGCACCACCATTATAAGTGCTGCTTACAACATTTGTTTTATTTCCTGGTAAATTGGTACTTGTAGTGGCACCAGACACATACAAATTGTTATTAACTGGATTGATGAATGCATTAAAGCAGGCATCACTTCCCTCTCCACCAAAAAAAGTACTAAATGTTATACCTGATAATGAAGAAGGAAATTTTAGAATGAGACCATCTTGCCTCCCACCTCCAAAAGTTGATTGCATTATATTATTAGTAACAGGAAAATTTGAAGACTGAGTGCATGCAACCAAATAAATATTTTCTGTAGCATCCAGAATTACTTCACACCTGGCATCATCACCATAATTTCTTCTTGTTTCAAAAGCACCATCGCTTTGACCAGGAATACCAAGTGAAACATATTTTGGTTTGATATTTACTCCGTCATCCAGCGATCCCCCCATTTTTAACGAACCGATTAATGCAGTTCCTGTTGCATTCAATTTTGTAATAGCTATGTCATAAGCACCTGTGGCTCCTATTACTGGCGATGTTATTGGAAAATTGGCAGAATTGGTCCGGCTTGCTACAATCAAATTTCCCTGTGCGTCACAAATCATACTTTGAGGTTGTTCATTTCCGCTACCGCCTAAGTAAGTTGCATACAGCCGGTTACTGCCATCAGCTGAAAATTTAAAAATTGCCATGTCATAAGGGCCGTTGCGGTCCTCATCTATACCACCATTAAAAGTCTGCTGAAATGCTCCCAACGATACGGGAAATCCTGAACCAAAACATATCCCACCGGCAAAAAAACTTCCGTCAGGTCCGGGAGTTCCAGCATAGCCCCAGTTATCTTTTGTACTGCCGGTAAGGGAGCTAAAAATTAAAGTAGGGTCAATCACTATTGTGGCAGAAGGATCGGTTTGGTCTGCTTTAAATGTTACTGTATTATTTTTTATTACGTAACTGCAGGAAATGGTTGATCGTTTTCCATTATTCACCATGTAAGTATATGGATCTGCTTCCTTTACTTCGCCAACAGAAGTTCCAATAATCAATTCCTTATTTCTTACTGATAATTGATCTGCGCCCTGGTACTGCATTGCGATATCACTTACTTTACCTCCGGGGTGTATAATGATATCATATTTTAATTTTCCACCGGAAGCATAATAATGCACATCAATATTGCGATACATATTTTTATAGGTGACCGATTCAAATGTTTTACAAGTGCTTTGCCACTTAGATGCATCATCCCCTAAAAAATAATTATTAACTCCGGGCAATACTTTATCAGGAACAACAATTGCGTTTTGTGATGCACCACTGAAGTTTACGTTATAAGCATGAGAACGAACTTGTAATGAGGTACTGATTGATGCAGTTGAATTTTCTTTTGTAACAATGTTATCACCATGAACATACGCTGAAATTTTCTCCAGATCAGACGGATCATGCATCAAAACAGTAAAACCAGTTTTTTGTAAAAAGAAAGCTCCTGTTTGAATATCTGATTTAAAAGCGACCGTCTTTTCCCATTGACCTTTATTTTCAATAAACTGAATTTGAGAAAAAGCGGGAGACGTAAAAAGAATAAAAACAATAAATAGCTTGGCGGATCTTAGGTTCATGAGAGTAAATTATATTGCCAAATTACTTAAAAGCAATCACAATAAATCTACATGGTAATAATAAATTATTTTTTTAGAATCTGTAAGACTGTTCCATACATTACTTCTGCACCCAGCGCCAGGTCTTCATAAGATGAATATTCTAAAGGATTGTGGCTGATACCGTCTTTGCAGCGAACGAATATCATCCCATAATCGCATGCATAAGACAACGCCATGGCATCGTGGAACGGACCACTCATTAATTCTGGTGCATCTAAATTTAGCGCTTTGCATTCATTGTGAATGATTTGTTTTATCCAGTCTGCGCAATAGCGTGGTTCACTTTTAAAATCTTCTGTAATGGAATACTCCAGTGAACGCTTTTTAGTAATGGAATCAATTTTATCTCTCAATTGTTTTTCATAATGGTTGCGGCGTTTAAGATCAATATCTCTCAAATCAACAGTGAAACTAACTTCTTCTGCAATAATATTTCTGCTTGCCGGAAATACATTAATGGTAGCTACACTACCAACAGTTGGATCACCTGGTACTTGTGTTGCAATTTCATTTACTGCAACAATAATTTCTGCTGCACCCAACAGCGCATCTTTACGCAAAGGCATTGGTACAGAACCCGTGTGCCCGGCCATTCCTTTTAATTTTACTGTCCACCACAAAGGGCCTGAGATTCCTGAAACCAATCCAATTGGTTTTTTGCCAATATCTAAAACTGGCCCCTGTTCAATATGTAATTCTAAAAAACAAAAGATACTTCCCGGTTTGTATTCACTCTCTTTAAATTTTGTTGGATCACATCCAAAATCAATCAATGCCTGCCTGCGGCTGATGCCATCCTTATCTTTTCTTTCAACATCTTCCGGATCCAATCTTCCCAAAATACCCTTTGAACCAAATAATCCCTTATTAAAGCGCCAGCCTTCTTCATCAGCAAAAGAAACTACCTCAATACTTCGTTCATGATGAATATTATTTTCAGTTAATGTTTTTACAACTTCTATTGCACACAATACTCCTGCTACTCCATCAAATCTTCCTCCGTAAGGCTGACTGTCTAAATGAGAACCCAGCATTAATATAGGCAGTGCTTTATTGTTGCCTTCCCGTCTTCCAATAAGGTTGCCGAAATTATCAATATGTGTTTTCATGCCAGCCTCCTGCATCCACGATGCAGCCAACTCAAATGCTTTTTTTTCATCAGGAGAATGAGCAGGACGATTGGTTCCGGTTTCACCAATTTTACCGATGAGACTCATGGCTTCGAAGTGCTGCTGAAGACGGGAGGGGTTGATGTGCATAATAAAATAAATGAGCTATTTTTTAATCAACAATATATTTTATGATAACAATACATCTGAAGGAATACTTAACTCAGCGTGAAATAATTTTGCAAGCTCCAAAGTTAACGGCTTGCGTTTGTTCAATAAAGCAGATACATATCCCTTAGTTCCTACCTTGCCAACCAAGTCTTTATTTTTTAGACCTAACTCTGCCATTTTAATTTTTATTGCATCAATCGGATGAGGTTTGGGTATTTGAAAATGCAGATCTTCATACTGTTTTATCAACAACAGGGCAACCTGCACTTTTTCTCCCTCCACACTATCGGGCTTAATTTTTTTCTCAAACATTTCATCTACCCAATTGAGATAGCTTTGATAGTCTTTTTTTGATTTAATTATTTTAAGTTCCATAATTATTTCTTTTTAAATTGAATAACTGCCCTGCATAAAATATCAATGATCATTCAAAGGCAGTCCCCTTTTTTGAAACTCGATCCAGTTTAAATATTCAGGTGCTACCCGGTGCTCTTCCATTGTTATACAATCTGCGACAGGACACATGAGCTGACACAAATTGCAGCCCACACATTCTTCATCTTTGACAGTGTAAGTATTGTAAGGCATTCCGTATTCTAAATTAATGGATTGATGAGAAGTGTCTTCGCAGGTAATATAGCAAAGACCACAATGAATACATTTATCCTGGTTGATCTTTGCAATGTGGTGATAGTTGATATCCAGGTCTTCCCAATGGGTAATTTTTTCAACTGATTTGCCGATGAAGTCATCAATTGTTTTGTACCCTTTTTCATCCATCCAGTTATTCAACCCTTCACACATATCTTCTACAATCCTGAAACCATGTTTCATCGCAGCCGTACATACCTGTACGTTAGCTGCACCCAGCAACATAAACTCCACTGCATCTTTCCAGGTGCTGATACCACCAATACCTGAAATGGGAACTTTTTTGGTTACTTTATTTTGTGCAATGGTGGTGAGCATTTTTAATGCAATGGGTTTTACTGCAGGGCCGCAATAACCGCCGAATACACTCTTGCCTGCCACATACGGATTGGGTACCAGTGTATCCAAATCAACACCAGTTACCGATTGTATTGTATTGATTAACGACAACGCATTGGTGCCTGCTTCTACCACAGCCTTACCGGTTGGCACCACAGAATGCACGTTGGGTGTAAGTTTAGTAATAACAGGAATAGTTGCTTTTTCCATCACCCATTCCACCACCATCTTTGCAATTTCAGGATCTTGCCCTACTGCTGCCCCCATACCTCTTTCCGTCATTCCATGTGGACACCCGAAGTTGAGTTCCAAACCATGTGCTCCGGTGTCTTCTACTTTTTTTATCAGATCATGCCAGCTCTCTTTATCATTATCTGCCATCAGAGAAACGATCATTGCTCTGTCTGGAAATAATTTAATACATTCTTCTATTTCTCTTAAATTAATATCTAAAGGTCTGTCGCTGATGAGTTCAATATTATTAAAACCCATCACCCTTGTTCCATTAAAGTTCACCGCTGAATAACGGGAAGAAACATTCTTTACCTGGCTGCCCAATGTCTTCCACACTACTCCACCCCAGCCTGCTTCAAAGGCACGAAGTACATTATATTTTTTATCAGTAGGCGGTGCACTCGCCAACCAGAAGGGATTGGGAGATTTGATGCCAAGGAAATTTGAACTGATGTCTGCCATAGATTTTAATTTAATGCCACTAATACACGAATTGGCACGAATGAAGAATAATTTTATTTTTTTGAGCCCGGCTCTAAAGAATTTACCTGGATGTGTTTTATCACACTCTTGTACAATAATAATTCTATTCAGCAATGCTATATTCTATCAATATAATATCCGTTGATATTCTAATTTACCTCTTGCAAAATTTACTAATAGTGCAAGCTTATTGTTTGAAACTTTTAGAACATAAATTTTTCGCTGACTTTGTAGTATTCGATAAAATAATTTTAGAGGCTAAATGCGTCAGGATGTTGACTG
>JAYVLZ010000303.1:0-5786 GCA_043759175.1 Chitinophagaceae bacterium
TAAAAACAAATGCAGTATAGAATGGAAGTTTACCCGGCAGGATGCAGATAAAAAGTTATCTAAACACTATATTTCATAATTAAATTGTCAGTACACTAGTTTCTTTTTTGGAATAATCGGGGGATTGCTGGCATCAGATACCGAAGCTGCTTTTGATATGAAAATAGACCATTTAAATGGCGGTTTTATAAGGTTGAGAGAGGTCAAAACTACGGATACGCAATAAGCCACATTTTTGATGTAAGATTTTCTAAAATATAAAACTCTGATTTGCCGCAGGATAGTATAATAACGACAGCGAAATGTTTGTATGCTCAGTCTGTCGCAGGATTGTATAATGAGAACGAAATGTTTGTAGGTGCTGGAATGAGGCGTGGGCTTATGTGTTGGGTTTCCAGTGTCGGCTTGTTACTTAACTCTGGATTAAGTTTACTTTACCTTGTACAGCGTTGTAACACTATTTTATAGTTGTTTCATTTTTCAGCCCAATAAAATTATTACTGTTTAGAACCTACGCTTGATTGAAACGGATACCCCGGTGAAGGTGTTTGTGAGCTGGCCTTTATGCCGGAGTAGGAGTGTAAAGCAAGACAGCAGATGAAATAAGAAATATTGCCTGCGTACAAAAATAAAAAAACATCCATCATTCAAAACAATGGATGCCTTTTATAAACGTCAATTATTTTAAAACCTCAAATTCACTCCAGGCATTCAGTTAAAAGTTGCCATCGGAAAGTAATAGTTTTCTGTAACTAATCCACCATATAGATAACTGAAGGTATATCCATTGGCTTCATATTTTTTATTAAATACATTATTAAACTGTAGAAAGCTCAGCCTTACATCCTGTGTGTAGTAGGGATTAAGGCTCCTGCTTTACAGCGACTAATATTGCAGATGATGATCCCGTTTCACAGTTTGCTGATTCCAATTGCCAAATCCACAATTACCATCGCAGAATAATTTATAAACATTGGTGGAAGGAGGTTTTTTTCCAAAAGAAAAATAAAATTTAAACCGGCGGTTACATTTTTCTAATGTGAGTGTACCAATGATTGTATTCATTTTAATCATTTTAAAAATTTACGATTATGAAAAAAGCATTTTTATCACTATTGGTAATTACCATAATGGTGACATCTTGTAAAAAAGAAGGTCGTGGAAGCGACGATTTCGCTATGAGCCAAAGTTCAGGCAGCCTGAGCGGCAGCAGCAGTGGCAGCGGCAGTGGAAACATTCCTGCGTCAAGTGTACCAGCGTCAGTAATGGCAGCATTTAAAGCAAAGTTTCCAACGGCAACCAGAATTGAGTGGAAAAGATTAAGTAATGGCAACTACAAAGTTGAATTTAACTTAGGAACAGTAAGGTGGGAAGCAATATATACTCCAACAGGCACTTTGGTGAAGTTGGAAAGAGCTTCCTGATCTAATGCAAAAAAGTTGAGGTTACACCATTATCCTAAAAAGAGGCTAGGTCAGGTTTTGAAACAGCCTCTTTTTTATTGGGCCACAACAACGAGGTAATTTGTAAAGCTGCCACCAATTTTTTAAAACCTCAAATTCACTCCCAGCATCCAGTTGAAAGTTGCCATGGGGAAATAAAAATTTTCTGTAACCAGTCCACCTGCTATATAACTAAAAGTATAGCCATTCGCTTCGTACCTTTTATTGAACACATTGTTCAGTTGAAGAATGAGGTTGATGTTTTTAGCTAATTTATTTTCTATGTGATAACTCAGCCTTATATCCTGTGTATAGTAAGGATTCAGGCTCCTGCTTTTTTGGGAAGTGTTATCCATATACTGCCTGCCAACGTACTTGCTGATCAAATTTATTTCAGCATTTGTTATTGGCGTAAAATTAATGCTGGCACCCGCCACTACAGAAGGAGAAAAAGAAATATCAGTTGATTTATAAAAATTATTTTTGGTACCTCCATTATCATAATCATCAATCAGCTCTGTATAATTTTTTACCTTATTGCTGCTGAATGTAATGTTGGCTGCCACATTTACAAACTCATTCATCAAAATTTTTCCCTGCAGTTCAACACCCAGGCGGTAACTGTTGGGAACATTGGTACGGGTGTAAGCGCCTACATCATTAATATTACCTACCAGCACCAACTGATTTTTATATTTCATGTAATAGGCATTGGCACCATAAGAATAGTTTTTTGTTTTCTTTTCGGCACCCAGTTCAGCATCATACAATGTTTCTGCTTTGGGTTTATTGGCAGCTACATTTTCAAAATCATCCCGGTTAGGTTCTTTACCTGCAACAGCATAAGACAGGTATGCCTGCCAGCTATTGTTGGTGGTATAAGTAATACCCACTTTTGGATTTAAAAATGTATAGTTATTATTTGCAATTAAGGATGGGTTATTCCGGAACCCATTGATATCATAATTGACAGTACGCAATTGCATATCAACAAAACTTTGCCAATGTGTACTCCATTGTTCTGTCCATTTTGTAAAAAGATTTAAATCAGTTTTATGTGCCGTAAGATTATACCATTTATGATTAAGCGGAACAGCAGGCTGCACTTTTGCCCAGATGACTTCTCCAAAATGTTTGCCATCATATTTTGTCCATCCGCCACCGGCAATAAATTGTGTTTTATTTTTTTGATGCTGCACAGAAAACACGGTTCCATAAAAATTATTATCCAGCCATAGTCTTCGGATCAGATCAGTTGCACTAATAACGGCGGTATCAGTATGGTAGTCTGGTAATCCATAATTAGCCAGGGCTTCACCGCCTTTGTATTGTTCATAGTAGCCTTTTCCTTTGGTTAAAAAAATAGCTGCATTTGCTTTCCAGTAAGTATTGAACTGATGATTATAAAATAACTGATAATGAGTTTGCAGGTAATCATCCACTTCATTATCATAAGACTTGCCTGGCTGATCCATCCCGGAAGAATTATAAGTGCGGTCAGTTTTTAAATAGCTTTCCGGCACACCATTCCATGCCTGGTAAGTTTTTTCTTTTCCTGAAAAAATATTCAACCGCAAAGAATTTTTCTCATTCAAATAAGCTGTGCTTACAAAAAAAGATTTCAAATCCGTCTTGGCCCTGTCAATATATCCATCACTGCTGATCTTGCTTAGTCTACCATCAATGGTAAAATGATTTCCAATAATGCCGCTGCCAAATTTTAAATTATTTTTCCAGGTATTAAAAGAACCATAACTGTTATTGGATTCAGCATAAAAGTTTTTATTGATTTCATTTGTTGATAAATTAATGGTGGCACCAAATGCTCCTGCACCATTAGTGCTGGTACCAACGCCACGTTGTATTTGTATGCTGTTAGCAGAAGAAGCAATGTCCGGAAGGTCAACAAAATAAGTTCCCTGGCTTTCTGCGTCATTGTATGGAATACCATTCAATGTAACATTGATTCGGGTAGCATCTGTACCACGAATACGTATACCAGTATATCCAACCCCGTTGCCTGCATCGGAGTTCACAACTACAGATGGTGTTTGATTAAGCAAAAAAGGCAGATCCTGCCCCAGGTTATTTTTTTCAATTTCTTTTTGACTGATGTTGGTCTTTGCAAAGGGAGCCTTATCAGCAGCCCTGATGGCCAGCACTTCCACAGGTTGCAGGAAAGCAGTATCATTAAATTTCTTTACGGACTGAGCAGTTACCATGCAGTAGGAGGTACACAGCAAAATGCCTGTTACAATTTTTTTCATTACAATAAATTTTTTCTGAAATCCGGAAAGCGTAGTTGCTTCTTCACCCACGCCTTAAAGCGTGGGATGGGGGCGTGTATTTCTCCCTTCGCAGGCATTATCCTGAGCAGGTTATCGGGTGTAATCTCAGCGCCGCTTAACGGAGCACCCCGGAAATTCAGTTGATTAATAAGAACGTTTGTGACACAAAGTTACGGGACTTTAAAATTATTTTCCAAATTTGTGTAACAAAAGGTTTTTAATAAACGTAACACTCAAAAAAGTATAACCATGAAATTTTTATCAAAATTAAATTCAGCATCAACAGTAAAAGATTTTAAAAGCCTCCCTTCCAGAGAGAGCTTGTCCCGATTAAAAGTTGGGATTTGGAGGGGTCTTCTTCTTTCCCTATTAATAATGATCAGCCTGCAAACTTTTGCACAGGATGCAGTAATCAATGATGCCAATGCAGAAAAAAGAAACCTGTCCGGAAGTTTTTCTGCTATTAAAGTTTCTGACGGAATAGACCTTTACCTCAGCCAGGGAAATGAAGAGTCTATTGCAGTAAGCGCCTCTGAGCCAAAATACCTGGAGCGTTTTAAAACAGTGGTGGATAATGGTGTGCTGAAAATTTATTATGATAACAGCGCTATGATCTGGAATGGTAATGAAAAAAGAAAATTGAAAGCTTATGTATCGTTTAAGATGCTGGAAAAATTGAACGCTTCCAGCGGAGCCAGTGTGGATACAAAAAATATTTTAAACCTGGCCTACCTGGAAATGCATTTTTCCAGCGGATCGCAATTTACAGGCGAAGTAAAAATTGGTGAAATGACTGTTGATCAAAACAGCGGATCAGAAATTAATATCACCGGCAGTGTAGAAAAAATAAAAGTAGATTTAAGCAGTGGCGCAATATTTAAAGGATATGATCTGAATGCAGAGTATTGCGAAGCAAAAGCAAGCAGTGGTGGTGAGGTAAGAATTAATGTAAATAAAGAACTGGCTGCAAAAGCAAATAGTGGTGGTGGCATTAAGTATAAAGGAAATGCATCCATTAAAGATTTGAATGTGAGCAGCGGAGGTGTGATAAAAAAATCATAGGTTTATTAATCGTTTAGTAATTAATAATTCTTTGTTACTCTTCAATACCTGGCTTAGAAGGTTTAGAAAGTTTAGGTTAGATTGTATAAAATAATAAACCAGTAATTACTTTAATAATCATCAATATGAAAAAGTTTTTTTTATCAGTTACAGTGCTGTTATTTGCCTGCATGTCGTTTGCACAGAAAACGATGATAGCAGATGCCAATGCAGAACAAAGAACGCTCAGTGGCAGTTTTAATGCCATCAAAATTTCCGGAGGAATTGATTTGTATCTTTCTCAATATGAAACGGAATCTATTGCAGTAAGTGCATCAGAAGACAAATACAGGGAGAGGATTAAAACAGTAATTGAAAATGGCACGTTGAAAATTTATTATGATGGAGATAAAATGTGGAATACAGGAAACAAAAAATTGAAAGCCTATGTTTCTTTCAGGGGTTTAGAGAATCTCACAGCTTCAGGGGCAAGCGATGTGGTAGTTACCGGTGCCATCACAGTACCTGCATTAAGAATAGAATGCAGTGGTGCAAGTGATTTTAAAGGAGCAGTGAAGGTAGATAAATTAACTATTGAATTAAGTGGCGCTTCTGATGCAAAGATCAGTGGTAGTGCTTCAGATGTATCAATACAATCAAGTGGTGCCAGTGATGTAAAAGGCTACGACCTGGTTACAGAAAACTGTACTGCAAAGGCTTCTGGTGCATCAGATATTAATATTACGGTGAATAAAGAATTAAATGTACATGCCAGCGGAGCAAGTGATGTTTACTACAAAGGCAGTGCAGTGATAAGGGATTTGCACAGCAGCAGAGCAAGTACGGTGGCGAGGAAAAGTTGATAAGTTAGCTTGTTGATAAGTTGATATGGGGGAGCTAATACTTCCCCATATTAATTGTGCGCCGGGCATGGTTATAAGCTATAAGGTGCAAGTCCTGAATGAGCGTTGCAGTACGTATCATTAGCCAAAAGCAAGGGTGTCGCAGGCGACTG
>JAYVLZ010000304.1:0-2316 GCA_043759175.1 Chitinophagaceae bacterium
CTGATTATGACAAAGCCATCGAACTAAAAAAAGATTATGCAGATGCTTACAATAACAGAGGTGTTACTTTCTTTAATAAAGGCGATAATGATAAGGCCATTAAAGATTATGATAACGCCATTGAATTAAAAAAAGATTATGCTGATGCTTTTTATAACAGAGGTATTATTTGGGATATAAAAAGTGAATATGATAAAAGCATTGCTGATTATAGCAAAGCCATTGAATTAAAAAAAGATTATGCTGATGCTTACAATAACAGAGGTATTGTATGGGACAAAAGGGATGAATATGATAATGCAATTGCAGATTATAACAAAGCCATTGAATTTAAGAAAGATTTTGCAGAAGCTTATAATAACAGGGGTATAGTATGGTATAATAAAGGTGATAATGACACAGCTATTGCTGATTATAATAAAGCAATTGAATTAAAAAAAGATTATGCAAGTGCTTATAATAACAGGGGAGCTGCTTATGATTTAAAGGGCGAATATCAAAAAGCAATAGAAGATTATGAAAAAGCCATGAGGCTTGACAATATCAGGTTTGGCGGTTTAGACTATTATATCAAACTGGCTACTGAAAAGATTGCAGAAGGAAAAAGCCTGGAGGCAAGTGATGCAGAGCAAGATGACAAGGAAAAAAGAAAACAAATTAAAGATGAAGTTGAAAATATCATTAATTCGATAAGGAATATAGCAAGATCTGAAGTAAAGACTGTGGTGCATTACACAAAAGTGTTTGTAGCGGATATTTATGTAAAAAGTAAAGCGGCAAAAATGCATTACAGCAATGCCATTTATATGAATGATCCCACGGAAGGACATATTCTTTTTGAATATTTAGATGACAAGGAAATAGAAGAGGCATATCGTTCCGGGGAAAAACGTACTGAAACCAGTGTTTACCTTGGTTCTTTTCTTCCTGCTGAAGAAAAAGATGGCAGCATCACCCATGAAGATGAATTGATCATGTGGCGCACCTATGGAAAAGATGAAAATGGCAAAGAGGCAGCTGGGAGCAGTGTGGTATTAAGTAGTGATTTTTTTAATACAAAAACAGAGGTAAAGGAAATTGTCAGTCAAAAAGAAATTTCCAGGGAAGAACTTCTGAATGTAGTATATATCAAGAACCAAAAAGAAGGAAAACAGATCACAGACGATCCCAAAGGGGAAATTAAAACGGCAATGGAAAATTTAAAAAAATGGCTGAAGGATCTGCTTATCCTGCGAAAAAAATACGAAAATGACAAGAAGGGTGATTTTTATAAGGATATTGAAAACATAATCTTCAAGCATCTTTCCACGATCAGCTATTTATTTAAATCTGCCGATTACCAGTTTGAAAAGGAGGTAAGGGTTATAACATATATGCCGCGGGATAGCAACTTAATTAAATACAGGGAGGTTAAAGAGGCCAATGCCCCATCCAAACGGTTTTATATTGAATCAGTGAATGATATACTGCCCTTTATCAAAAAAATATTCTTAGGTCCCAAAGTGGAAAATTATCAGCAGTGGAGCCTGTATTTTGATTATGAGGTCAGGCAAAGAACAAAAGAATTGGAAGAAAAACCTCCACCTCCTTATAAGATTAATCCATCAGATATTCAGATATTGAAATCGGAACGGAAGTTCCAGTAAATCCTAATGATGATGGTGCTGATGCGCCTCCACCATTTTGGTGAATTCTTCTGCACTGATATCTTTGTCTGAAGCTTTCACTTGCGTTTCAGCAAATTCAAATATTTTCTGAGTCTGAATGCGGTGGTATGAATCTTCCACATACTTCTTGTCTTTCATCATCTTTTCTACATAATCTGTCACCCAGGGCTGATCATCGCTCAGGTTGGCGCCACCCATATAGCTGAATAATTGTTGTTTGGAAAAAGTTTTTATTTCATCAGCTGTTACCTGTATCGCATTATCCTGAACAATTTTATCTGTGATCAATGTCCATTTTAACTGATTTAAAAAAGAAGGAAATTCTTTTTCCACCTGCTCATCTGATTTGGGTTCCTGGTTCTTGCCGGATTCATTTTGTGTTTTGATCCACTTCTTTAAAAAATCTTCCGGAAATTTTATGTCAGTATGGTCAACTAATTGATGAAATACCTGGTCGTGGATTTGATTAGTTGTCTGACTGTTCCAATGATTTTGTATTTCCTCTTTTATTTTATGGCGAAAATCTGTTTCTGTTTTTATTTCCTGATTTGGATGAAGCTGATCGAAAAAATCTGCATTCAGTTCTCTTTTTTCCAGTAAACCAATTTTGGTGATTACAATCTTGAAATATTTATCCTGGGCTGCAACC
>JAYVLZ010000305.1:0-6854 GCA_043759175.1 Chitinophagaceae bacterium
TGACAATAACGGAATCTATGATGGCAGACGGTAAACCAATATGTACAGGTTGCTGCATAGAACTTTGAAAACCATGAACGGGATAATTTTCCTGCATTACTGTACCGGCGGGAGTATATACTTCTATTCTTGCACCCAGCGCATTAATATTTTTCCCGGGCATTTGCAAAGCCAGGGTAAGATAATTTCCATTCTTACCTATCTCGGCAGAATTGTTCCGGTAAACCGCAGCAACATCATTCATGCGGTTTATTACCAAATCAAGATCACCATCATTATCAAGATCTGTATATACTGCACCCTGAGAAAAATTTACATCTTCCAACCCCCATTCTATTGAACAATCTTTGAACTGCAGGTTGCCATTGTTTTCAAAAATATAATTACGGAGTGGGGTGGATTTTATTCCACTCAACATCTGAAACATTCTTTCGCTGGATTCGCCCCGTAAATGCTTCAACCGTTCATTGGCGTAAAATTTTACAAAGTCCCGGTTAATCATATCCCTGCCATAACCATTGGAAACAAAAAGGTCTTTGTTACCATCATTATTAAAATCGGCAAACAATGCCGACCAGCTCCAGTCAGTATTGGAAATGCCGCTTAATTGCCCTGTTTCACTGAATGAGCCATTACCATTATTTACCTGCAGCATATTTCGCATTAGCTGATGATAAAAACCATGTTGCAGTGTA
Source organism: Chitinophagaceae bacterium (assembly GCA_043759175.1). Lineage (GTDB taxonomy): Bacteria > Bacteroidota > Bacteroidia > Chitinophagales > Chitinophagaceae > Ferruginibacter. The sequence goes on from JAYVLZ010000305.1 coordinate 696, forward strand.
TTATTATAGAGTTCATAATTATCTGGAGCATACAATAATTTCTGCCGTTTGTTATCTGTCGGCAACATGTCAAGAGTATAAATATCAGGCCAGCCATCATTATTGATATCTGCAATATCTGCACCCATGGAAAAATTAGAAAGATGGCCCAGTTGTTCTTTTAAACGATCTGTAAAAGTGCCATTTTTATTATTAATATAGAGATAGTCTTCTTCCACATAATCATTGGAAACATACAGATCGGGCCAGCCATCATTATTTATATCGCTTACAATAACGGAAAGCCCATAGCCAAGTGGATTAGAAATGATACCTGCCTCGATTGTTACATCAGTGAAGTGATTATTGTCATTCCTGTAAAGCCTGTCTCCTGCATCAGCATCCACCATTTTTTTTACAAAGGCTGCATCAAAATTTCGTAGCTCTTTAATGTTGTGATTGAGTACAAAGAGATCAAGATCACCGTCCCGGTCGTAATCAAAAAAAGCAGCCTGTGTGGTATAGCCTTCATCAGCCACGCCCATTTCAACAGCTTTGTCTGTAAAAGTGACCTCACCCTCTCCATGAGAAGAGGGAGTAACGCCATTATTAATCAGCAATTGATTTCTTCTCTTTGCAGGTTCCATATCGCCGGAAAAGCAAAGATAGATATCCAGCCAGCCATCGCCATTTACATCAGCTACACTTACACCTGTTTTCCATCCTTTCCGGCCTTCTGCGCCGGCAGATTTTGTGATGTCTTCAAATTTAAAATTGCCTTTATTTATGTAAAGTTTATTGGGTTGTATATTGGCAGTAAAGTAGAGATCAACTAACCCATCATTGTTAAAATCACCTGCTGCGGCACCTCCGCCATTGTAAAAATATTCGTAGGTAATGATGTTAAGTTCAGGAGATTCTTTAAGAAGGTTATTGAAAGTGATGTCGGTTTTTGCGGTGGGTAGTAATGAAAATACCGCCTGTTGTTGTGAAAAAGAAAATGCTATTAAAAATATCTGAACAGAACATAAAAAAAGTAGTCTCTTCATAATAAAGCGTCATTAAAAAACCCTAAAACCTAATACAAACATAAAGATAGACATGGTACGCTGCAGCTGCATAAAAAATATGTCAGGTAGCTAGCTACCTGACACTTAACCAAAACTACTGCTTAAAAATAAATTTATTAGTGTTAATTACTATCCCACCATACACGGGTTACCCAGGTATTGGTGCCTTGCTTTGTAATTGCAGTATTTAAATTTGCTCCATTTAAACCAGATTCGCTGGCAGGATACTGAAAACGTCTTGGTATTACACCATTAGTATAGTTACCCTGAAAGTTTATAGGAGTTAATGCTGGATATCCGGAACGGCGCCAATTAGCATGCGGCTCATAACCATCAAGAAAAGAAGTTGCATAGTATTGCTCATTAATGGCCTTCAGCCTTGCCTCTGTAGTAGCAGGGAAAGTGAGTGTGGCAGAGGTGTAGGCATTAATAGCCGCATCATCAATCACCACGCCGGAAGGATTGTACAATTTCAGTTGATTGATAGATGAGTTTACGCCCTGCCTGAAATAAAATTCAGCTGAGTTAGTAGTTACCCATCCTCTCTCTGCTGCTTCTGCAAGCAGTAAAAGTGTTTGACCATGAGAAACCAAAATATTTGGATTATCTGCAGCAGCAAAATCAGATCTTAATTGAGAATAGGTTGCGATTCCGGTAAAGCCAACCGGATCGGTACCGTTGGGTAAGCCTTTTTGAATAGCTATGTTGTCATCTTCTGTTCCGATTTCAGTACCCGTTGCAGTTCTTACAACTGATAATATTTTCAACCTTGGGTCTGCACCAGCCTTCATCCAATCAATGAAAAATTTAGAAAATTTGAACCCGTTGGTTGCCAACTCCCCTCTTGCACCCGGATAATAACCTAATACATGACTGTTTGGGTTATCATAGTTACCAGAAATATGCTTTATCCTGAAGGACTCAGTATAATCGTCAATAAGACCACCAGCCACAGCTCTTTGAACCCCTGCCTGGGCAGCGGCTGCATCTTTCTTTGACATACGCATTGCTACTCTCAGCATCAATGAATAGGCTGCTTTTTTCCACAAACTTACATCGCCATTATAGCTTGAAATATCTCCCTTAAAAGCTTTAGAAGCGTCAAATCCTTTTGCTGCGGCATCCAGCTCATTAATAATATCTGCAAGTATCTCTTTTTGATCATCGTATTTTGGAGCAAAAACACCGGCTGTATATCCTTTTCCTGCTTCAAAATATGGAATATCTCCATAAGAATCGGTTAAACGCAGAAATGCAAATGCCTTCAATATTCTGGCAGCACTGTTGTAATTAACATCATTTGCGGAACCTGAAGTTTTGTCCACCAGGTTTACCAGATTTTTTATAGCATTCCCATAATAAGCATCCCAAAGGGATGAGTTATACCCTTCGTCAAAAACATATTTATCACCCTGTGGCCAGCTTAGTGACGCAAAGTGCTGAATAAACTGACTGTTATAAATCAGGTTTGTTCTCCAGGCTTCATATTCACCACCTGATGTTGCTATCATTGTTTGTGTAAAAAGGATATCAGAGGCAAGATCCGAAACGTTTGTCGGGCTGGTATTTACTTTTTCAAAGTCTTTGGTACAACCAGCCAGGCTGATTGAACCAATTAGTACTCCGTATATTATTTTATTAATTTTCATTGTGTTTTAATTTTTTGTTACTGAAGAAAAGATAAGTACAGCATTAAAATTTAAGATTCAGATTGATACCAATTGAACGAACAGGAGGTGCTCCGTACCATTCCAATCCTTGTGCATTACCTGAGTTGTAAGTAGATTCCGGATCAATATTGGGCGTATACTTCTTTAAGATTGCAAGATTACGGCCTACGATTGAAATAGAAGCTCCCTTAAATGGAGTTTTACTGATTACCCCAGCAGGAATAGTGTAACCAAAAATTATCTGCCTCAACTTAATAAAATCTGATTTATAAATAAATGCTGAAGAAATATTTAAACCAATACTTTGATAGTAGTCTTGCGGAGCAACGCTTATTGTATTTTTTGATCCGGTTGCCTCATCAATACCATCAGCAACAACGCCCCCCTCTCTTCCAACCAAAGTTGCTTTAGCCAATCCTCTGTACATAGCAAAATCGTTGGTTCCGGAATACATGTACCCACCAAATCTTCCATCAATTAAAAACTCAAAATTGAAATTACCAAAACGGAAGGCATTGTTTAACCCCATTGTGTAAGGCGAAACACCCGTACCGTATTCCTTCAAGTCACCCCGCTGTGGACGACCATCATTTAATAACAACTGACCAGATGCATTTCTTTTATAATCAAATGCCATTACCTGACCAAAAGGGCTGCCTGTGTGGTGCTCTACAAAGGCAGTCAATGACCGTGCATTTCCAATTCTTGAAGTTGTTAGCTGATCTGAAATTTTTTCAACTACGCTTTTATTGTATCCCATGTTAAAGGAGGCATCCCATATAAGTGAGCCGGATTTGATAACAGTTCCTGTTAACAATAATTCAATTCCTTTATTACTTACTTCGCCCACATTGATCAGCACACTTCCAAAACCAGAAGTTTGTGATATCTGACTGCCAATAATATCATTAGTTGTTTTTTTATTATAAATAGTAAAATCAACTCCAAAACGGTTTTTAAACAACCTTGTTTCAATACCAAATTCATAAGACTTAACCTGGTAAGGCAACAAATCCTTATTCGGAATTTCATTGGTGTTAACACTACCCACAGGTAATCCATCGTAAGTATTGCTTGCAAGTGCATAAGGCAGCAGCAATCCGTAAGGACTACGATCTCCACCGACACTGGCCCATGAAGCCCTAAGTTTTGCATAATTAAAAATTTCAGGAAGCTTAACTGCATCAGACAAAATAAAGCTGGCTGCAACCGAAGGATATAATATTGACCAGTTAGCAGGTGATAGTGTAGAATACCAGTCATTTCTTGCAGTTACCGTTAAATACAAATACTTATTATAAGACAATTCAGCAGAGCCAAAAGCTGAATTGATTCTTTTTTCCCTATAATTATAATTGGTATTTTTATTTTGCAAATTGTTCACATTGTAAAAGCCAGGAACAAAAAAGTTATTACCACTGAATCCCTGTGACTCATCAATCTGCTGCATTCTGTTTCCACCAACAAATACATCTACAGCTATTTTAGAAGTAATATCCTTTTGAGCACCTATCATTAATTCACCATTAAACTCCCTGAAACGTGTTGTGCTCTGGTCGTTGATTTCTCCGCCAGTTGTATATGCAGTACCAGTTGGTGTTATTTCAAAATTATAGCGGGTGTATTGGTCTGTTCCAATACGACCACGTACAAATAACCACTTAGTAAGATTATACTTTGTTTCAATAGATGCTATCAGCCGGTCTCTTGAATCTTCCTGTTTAAAATCTTCAACTGCCCAGTAAGGATTGGTTACATAAGGATTACCATTGAATTTATTTTCGATACCAGTAACTGGATCTACTTTACTCGTTTTAAATGTTTCTACATCCCAACTGGTAGGCATTATACCCACTGTAAAGTTAGCGTTACCCGGTGAGTCTGATAAACGGGGCCTGTTTTTAGCCCTTTCCCTTATATACCTTGCGCTTAAATTTACGGTAAGATTATCAACAGGATTCATGGTGATATTTAGCCCGAAGTTGTTTCTCCGTAGTGTGGAATTTGGTACAATACTCTTGTTATTCAGGTCAGCTACCGAAAAATTATAGGTCATTTTATCTGAACCTCCATAAAAACTTAAAGAGTTGTTCAGATTGCTGCCTGATTTATAAAACTTTTTAAAATTATCCTTTTGAGCTACATAAGGGCGGGAAACACCATCCCACTGCATTACAGAAGTGCCATCTAATTTAGCACCCCAACTATTAAGGGATATTCCATTGGCATCTGCCTGTGTAAGTGGTTTTACGCCGGCATTTCCATGACCATATTCATACTGCCAGTCGGTTAAGTTCATTACTGTTTCTAAAGTAGCATTGCTGTTAAACTCAATACCAAGTCCTTTTCTTTTTGATCCCTTTTTGGTTGTAATTAAAATTACGCCGGCAGATGCTCTTGCTCCGTACAATGCAGCGGCATTACCGCCTTTTAGCACAGACATGGTTTCTATTTCATCCGGATTGATCATTTGAATACCATCACCTGCATCTCTGCCCCCCCACTCTCCTGCAGAACCACGGTTAGAGTTATCAATTGGAACACCATCTACCACATAAAGTGGCTGGTTGTTGTCTGATATTGAAGTGTTACCTCTTAGGATTACCCTGGTAGAGCCACCGGCACCAGTTGCTGTGGATGCTACATTTAAACCGGCTACTTTGCCCACAAGATTATTAACAACACTATTTGACCTGGCTTGGGTCAGCTCTTCACCTTTTACCTCCGAAAGCGCATAGCCGAGCGCCTTTTTCTCTTTTCTGATGCCAAGTGCTGTCACCACCACTTCAGTCATTTCCTTGTTAGAAACATTGAGTGATATGGTTACATTATCATCTCCTGGAGCAACCTTTAAATCAGAAGTACTGTATCCTACAGAGGATACTTCTAATGTAACTTCACCGACCGGAGCATTGATCGAGAATTTGCCTTCGGCATTAGTAGTAGTGGAGACTTTGTTTTCTTTAATTTTTACAGTGGCGGAAATTACACCTTGTTTGGAAATGCCATCCAAAACAGTTCCGCTTAGCTGGCGTGTCTGAGCCACTAGCAGTAGCGGACATGCACTTATGCATAAAGCAATAAAGAGCAATCTTTTCATAATTCAGTTTTTTTGGTAAAAAAAAGTTTTAGTAAACTAGAAAAACTCAGGAGCTTGTAATAAGGATTACACTTGAATAGAAATTATAAATCTCTTTTTATCAAAAAATCCTTATTTCAAAAGGTATTAAATAAATATCTCCTTTGCTTAATCAAGAACGAAGATATAAAAACTAATTAAATATTTTAAAAAGTTTTATCTAATTTTTAAAAAAATAAAATCTTAAAAACAAATAAAGATGCTATGAATTTCTGTAACCAGAAATAAGCCCTTTTGGGGAAATTGCCAGTGTATTCATTAAATTTATAGTATGAAATTCAAAGATAAATTTTCTGAGCAT
>JAYVLZ010000306.1:0-4314 GCA_043759175.1 Chitinophagaceae bacterium
TTCTTGGCAAAGCAGCAAAAAAACTGGAGCAGGCCGGTGCCGAATGCATCATGATTGGTGCCAATACCATGCATCATGTGGCAGATAAAGTTCAGGCCGCTGTTAAAATTCCGTTGATCCATATTGCTGAAGTAACCGCTAATGCAGTTGCAGAACAACAACTAAGTAAAGTGGCTTTGCTGGGAACCAAATACACGATGCTGTTTGATTTTTATAGAAACAGACTGGCTGAAAAAAATATTGAAACCATTATACCCAACGATGCAGATATAGAATATATCAACAATAGTATTTACAATGAAATGAGTAAAGGAATTTTTCTCCCTGAAAGAAAAAAAAGATTTATCCAGATCATAAATGACCTTCAGCAGGAAGGTGCACAGGGTATAGTATTAGGTTGCACTGAAATACCAATATTAATTAAGCAGAAAGATATTTCCATCCCTGTATTTGATACCACCATGATACATACAGAAGCGGCAATAGCATTTGCTTTGCAGTAACTGTAAGCCAAATATTCTATTTTTACAAAAACCGGGTTAATCCAAAAATGCAATCACATACCGAAGCAATAGAAAAATTATTTGCAACATATTCCAAAGCAATAATCAGCAGCATTGATAAACTCCCACAGGCAGGCAGCGAAAGACATTACTTTCGCATGCACACTAATGAAGGAGATTTTATAGCGACCTACGGTGCTAACATTAAAGAAAACGAAAGTTTCATTTATTTCTCTACTCATTTTGCAGCAAAACATTTGAATACTGCAATGATTTTATGTGTGAATAATGATAAAGATATTTATATACAGCAGGATTTTGGAAATGTATCACTGCTGGATAAGCTGGAGCAATATGGATTTACAAATGAAGTGTACAACCTCTACCAGCAAAGTCTGCATCAACTGGCATTGCTGCAGGTTAAAGGACATGAAGGCCTGGATTATAAAAAATGTTTGACCAATGCTGCTTTTGGTAAAGAGGCCATTATGGCTGACCTGTTGTATTTTAAATATTATTTTTTAGATGCCTTACGCAAGCCTTACGATAAGCAAAAACTGATAAAAGATTTTGAAGCACTCAGTAATTATTTATCTCACACCGAGTATAAATTTTTTATGTTCCGGGATTTTCAAAGCCGCAACATTATGGTAGCACCCTCTACTGGAGGGGGTTTGGGGGAGGTCGTTCATTTTATAGATTATCAGGGAGGTATGAAAGGAGCGCCGCAATACGATGTGGCATCATTGCTGTGGCAGGCAAGGGCAAATCTACCCGATGACTGGAAACAGCGGCTGCTGGAAGATTACATGAATTCATTTGAAATGATCATTGGAGAATCAATTGACAAAGATGTTTTCCGGAGCCAGTATAATGGATATGTATTAATCAGGCTGATGCAGGTGCTGGGTGCGTATGGTTTTCGAGGCTTGTTTGAAAGAAAGGCACATTTTTTAACCAGCATTCCACTGGCATTGCAAAATTTAAAATGGTTTATCAGCAATCAAAGTATTGGTATTTCATTGCCAGAATTTAAAAAGGTGCTGGAGCTATGTATCAGTGATGAAGTGGTGAAAGAATTTACACCATTGCAGGCAACAGCAGATACGCCTTTGGTAGTAAATATCAGCAGTTTTTCATTTTTAAAAAATGGTTATCCTGCAGATGACAGTGGCAATGGTGGTGGCTTTGTTTTTGATATGAGAGGTATTTTAAATCCCGGACGTTTTGATGAATACAAATATTTATCCGGCCTTGATAAACCGGTGAAAGATTTCCTGGAACAAAAAACAAAAATGCCAGATTTTCTAAACAGTGTGTACAGCATCATTGATATCTCTGTGGAAGATTATATTAAAAGAGGCTTTGAACATTTGTCCATCAACTTCGGCTGCACAGGCGGCCAGCACCGGAGTGTGTATGCAGCAGAAGCTGTTGCCAGGCATTTAAGAAATAAGTTTAAGGTGAAGATTTCTCTTTGCCACAGAAACAAACAAAACTGGAAAACGCAAACAGCCGCCCCCAATCCCTCCCGATAGAAATCGGGATAAATTCCGGGGCTTCTCCTTAAATTCAAAACAGTATTCTTATAAATAATCTCATTGCATGTCAAAAGAAGAAACTCAAAACTTTACACACCCAGGTTCCCCGCTGGCCAGCGGGGAACCTGGGTGTGTAAAGTTTTGAGTTTCTTCTTTTGACATGCAATGAGATTATTTATAAGAATACTGTTTTGAATTTAAGGAGAAGCCCCGGAATTTATCCCGATTTCTATCGGGAGGGATTGGGGGCGGCTGTTTGCGTTTTCCAGTTTTGTTTGTTTCTGTGGCAAAGAGAAATCTTCACCTTAAACTTATTTCTTAAATGCCTGGCAACAGCTTCTGCTGCATACACACTCCGGTGCTGGCCGCCTGTGCAGCCGAAGTTGATGGACAAATGTTCAAAGCCTCTTTTAATATAATCTTCCACAGAGATATCAATGATGCTGTACACACTGTTTAGAAAATCTGGCATTTTTGTTTTTTGTTCCAGGAAATCTTTCACCGGTTTATCAAGGCCGGATAAATATTTGTATTCATCAAAACGTCCGGGATTTAAAATACCTCTCATATCAAAAACAAAGCCACCACCATTGCCACTGTCATCTGCAGGATAACCATTTTTTAAAAATGAAAAACTGCTGATATTTACTACCAAAGGCGTATCTGCTGTTGCCTGCAATGGTGTAAATTCTTTCACCACTTCATCACTGATACATAGCTCCAGCACCTTTTTAAATTCTGGCAATGAAATACCAATACTTTGATTGCTGATAAACCATTTTAAATTTTGCAATGCCAGTGGAATGCTGGTTAAAAAATGTGCCTTTCTTTCAAACAAGCCTCGAAAACCATACGCACCCAGCACCTGCATCAGCCTGATTAATACATATCCATTATACTGGCTCCGGAAAACATCTTTGTCAATTGATTCTCCAATGATCATTTCAAATGAATTCATGTAATCTTCCAGCAGCCGCTGTTTCCAGTCATCGGGTAGATTTGCCCTTGCCTGCCACAGCAATGATGCCACATCGTATTGCGGCGCTCCTTTCATACCTCCCTGATAATCTATAAAATGAACGACCTCCCCCAAACCCCCTCCAGTAGAGGGTGCTACCATAATGTTGCGGCTTTGAAAATCCCGGAACATAAAAAATTTATACTCGGTGTGAGATAAATAATTACTGAGTGCTTCAAAATCTTTTATCAGTTTTTGCTTATCGTAAGGCTTGCGTAAGGCATCTAAAAAATAATATTTAAAATACAACAGGTCAGCCATAATGGCCTCTTTACCAAAAGCAGCATTGGTCAAACATTTTTTATAATCCAGGCCTTCATGTCCTTTAACCTGCAGCAATGCCAGTTGATGCAGACTTTGCTGGTAGAGGTTGTACACTTCATTTGTAAATCCATATTGCTCCAGCTTATCCAGCAGTGATACATTTCCAAAATCCTGCTGTATATAAATATCTTTATCATTATTCACACATAAAATCATTGCAGTATTCAAATGTTTTGCTGCAAAATGAGTAGAGAAATAAATGAAACTTTCGTTTTCTTTAATGTTAGCACCGTAGGTCGCTATAAAATCTCCTTCATTAGTGTGCATGCGAAAGTAATGTCTTTCGCTGCCTGCCTGTGGGAGTTTATCAATGCTGCTGATTATTGCTTTGGAATATGTTGCAAATAATTTTTCTATTGCTTCGGTATGTGATTGCATTTTTGGATTAACCCGGTTTTTGTAAAAATAGAATATTTGGCTTACAGTTACTGCAAAGCAAATGCTATTGCCGCTTCTGTATGTATCATGGTGGTATCAAATACAGGGATGGAAATATCTTTCTGCTTAATTAATATTGGTATTTCAGTGCAACCTAATACTATACCCTGTGCACCTTCCTGCTGAAGGTCATTTATGATCTGGATAAATCTTTTTTTTCTTTCAGGGAGAAAAATTCCTTTACTCATTTCATTGTAAATACTATTGTTGATATATTCTATATCTGCATCGTTGGGTATAATGGTTTCAATATTTTTTTCAGCCAGTCTGTTTCTATAAAAATCAAACAGCATCGTGTATTTGGTTCCCAGCAAAGCCACTTTACTTAGTTGTTGTTCTGCAACTGCATTAGCGGTTACTTCAGCAATATGGATCAACGGAATTTTAACAGCGGCCTGAACTTTATCTGCCACATGATGCATGGTATTGGCACCAATCATGATGCATTCGGCACCGGCCTGCTCCAGTTTTTTTGCTGCTTTGCCAAGAA